>CAMPJV010000218.1 GCA_946886975.1 uncultured Taibaiella sp.
CCACGCCCGCTTTTGGAGCGGCAAAGTTAGGTAAATTTCTCAATCAGCCAATTTCTTCTTAGCCTAAGTTGCCATTATCTTTGAGGTGAATAGGCGGGTTGGGAAATTTGAGTTCCTTTCACCCTTTCCGTCGGGTGCTTAGATACTATTCTCTGTAACAAACCGTTCTGCAACAACTGGTGAGAAGTTTTGTCATGGGATTGATAGAAAATATGATCTCCGTCATAGTAGATTCATATCTCAACTCCTTCTATTGTCATGAACAATGAATTGTCATTATTTTTATCTCACCAAAACAAGCCTATTATGATACATAGAGAAACCAAAGCCTCGATACTAGTCGTAGAAGATGAGGAGAGCCTGAGGGAGGCGCTAAAGCTGAACCTGGAACTGGAAGGATATGAGATCACCACGGTAGATAACGGTCCGGCGGTGCTGAAAATGGTGAAAAATGAGTACTTCGATCTGATAATACTTGACATAATGCTTCCTGAGATGGACGGTATAGCTGTATGTGAGACCATTCGTATGCAACATAACGATGTGCCGATCTTGTTTTTGTCTGCACGGAACAGCAGCTCGGACCGCGTGGAGGGACTGAAGAAAGGCGGAGATGACTACCTGACAAAGCCATTTAACCTGGAGGAACTGCTTTTGAGGGTGGATAAGCTCATCCTTAAGAACAAGAAGATAAAGGCACCACAAACCGTGCATGATGCCTATGAATTCCAGGGCTGTAAGATCGATTTTGGCGCTCATGAGGCGAGAGATAAACAAGGCAACGTGCAGGAATTAAGCAAAAAGGAAGCGGCTCTCCTGAAGCTGCTGGTGGAGCACGAAGGTGAAGTGGTGAGTCGCGAGCACATACTGCAAGTAGTATGGGGATACAACGTGTACCCAACCACCCGTACAATAGACAACTTTATCCTGAACTTCCGGAAGTATTTTGAGAAGGACAGCAGGAACCCAAAGCACTTTCACTCCGTGAGGGGAATAGGCTATAAATTCACTGCTAACTAAATATTTATGCTGAGACCCTTCGCAGGAAAGGTTTTTTTTGTATTTTAACCGTCGAATAGACCGATATATATCATGCGTAAATTATTACTTGGCTTTGCTGCTCTGACTGTGTTAGCCATTTCATGCGATAAGGACAAGGAATACCAAAAGGCAACAGTGATAGATACAGGAGATGTTACTAAGCAAGGCTGCGGATATATTCTCAGGATGGCTGACGGCAAAGAAGAAAAGCCAGAGTATCTTGAGTCTGCCTATCAGCATAATAACCTGAAGGTGCTTGTGAAAATACATAGCAGTGGTGTGCTGGATACATGTAGATTTGAAACTCCGCGCAAGTTCTACGAGCGGGTATATATAGATGACATAAAGAAAGACATTAACTAACTAAAGAAGCCCCGATGAGGGGCTTTTTTATTGGAGTATCGTTATCTACTGACGGAATTTAGCCTCTTTGACAAACTCCTCGTCGTTGAGGGTGTTTAGAAAGCTTAGCAGGTCTGCTCTTTCCTGAGCTGTGAGCGGAATGCCATTTCTTAAGATTGGATCTAATGTTGCGGACTGATGAATGCCTGTGGCGTAGTGATCCAGTACTTTATCCAGAGAGGTAATCCGACCGTCGTGCATATAGGGGCCGGTGTACTTCAGGTTTCTGAGAGAGGGAACCTTAAACTTGTGAAGGTCAGTTGTAGTACGGGTAATAACTGCACGTCCGGAATCATTAACAACCGAAGGTTTTAAGCCATTGTTGCGATAGCTAAAGTCAGAAAACAAAGGCTCAGAATGGCAGGATGAGCAATTCGAACGGAATATGGATAACCCATTTAGTTCAGCAGCCGTCAGTTCTCCCCCAGCCTCTCCACGAATATGCTTGTCATACTTTGAATTACTGGATACAAGCATTCCCATAAATTGCGCAAGTGCCTTAAGGATACGTTGCGTGTTAATAGTATCATTCCCAAATGCCTGCCTAAACCGACGTTGATAGTCCTGGTCAGCATTAAGCTTAACGAGTATGTTCTCAAGGGTCTCGTCCATTTCCAGGGGATTCTTAATCGGATTCAGGGGTTGGCTCTCTATATGGTTAACTCCACCGTCCCAAAAAAAACCGGTGTGCCAGTTAAGGTTGAAAAGACCTGGTGAATTCCTTGTTCCTAATCGATCTTCTACTCCGTGACTCACAGCGTGGTCCAGCTGAGCAAAAGCGGCGAAAGGCTGATGGCAACTGCCGCATGAAATTGTGTTATTCCGGCTAAGCCGCGGATCGAAAAAAAGCTTCTTACCGAGTTCAAATCCGGCATTTGTAACCTTATTGTTCTCAAACTTATAAGCGGGCTCCGGCCAGCCCTTTGGGACTTCAAATGCTATCTCGTTCAGGGGCTCAACCGAGGGGTCCGGCTTGCAGCCACTGATAATACAGAACGAGGCAAAGCATGTTGCCAGGCACAAACAAATCAATAATCTCATTTAATCAATGTGATCTACAGTAAACATATCTGAATAATTATCCGCCAGATAGAGCAAATATTCTCCACTCATTATGCTGGGATAGTCCTTTATGCTTAAAGCATTTGGAGTCTTGAACCATTCCAGAATATCCGCCTTTACGTGAACATTGGGAATGGTAGTGCTCTTGACGTGAACTGTCTGTGGAAAGTTGAGGGTGATAGTCCGAAGCACATTTATCTCTCCCTTAAAGCCGGCAACGTGATAGGTATACGTACTGTCAATCATCGGGGATTGTGGACTTCGCCCTTCCAATTTTGCCATGATGTAACCTGAGTCCCAGTCCCAAAACATTGCGTGAATAGGATCCAGCGCACCAGTCTGCGCACCAGAGACATTGGCGGCAGAATCTACGCCGACAAGGAATTTTACTCTTGTATAGCTGCCCTCAGGAATTTTCGAAAAAGTAAAGGAATGTGACGCTACGTCTGCCTCATCAATGAGATGATAGCTGTCTTTTTCAATCACCTCAGAACCATCGTCCTTTATCAGAATGAAATTAGAGACATAGTACTTATATATAGCAACATTAAAGGAATCGCCTTGTGCGTTCTTATACCAACCGGTATTAAGCACCAAAGGTTGTGTTCCAGCAAAATTCTGAAAGGTAAACCTCAAGTTACCATTTGTTGAAACAGGGTCTATGACAACTGGGTCCGGCTTTTTGCGGCAGGCTGATAAGGAGGCAATTGCGACTAGCGCACACAGGCAAACTTTCCACATTGGATAAATGATTTAGTTCAAATTTAAGAAATAATCAAGGAATAACGCTTGCGGCAGAGGGTATTACCATGACAAATCCTGATCGGCAGCATTACCTGGAGGTTTGTTGTCCTTTCGAGAGGCTAATTTTTGAAGCTGTCTTTCGTAGATGAGCACGGCTATTGCGGAAACGGCTGTTTGTTTGTCATCTAACGCAGCCTGGAATTTCTTCTCGGAGATATCCAGACGGTAGAGGAGCTGGAAAAAGACTTCGGCATTCTGATGAAGCAAGCGAGATATTTTCAGCTCCAGCTGACGAAGGATGGCCTCTTTTGTAACACTGTCGGAAACAAGAATGGGCAGCTCTTTTTGAATCTCTTCTAAAACTTCTTTGTCGGATATCATATGAGCTTTAGCGGCTTTGACTTAGGTTTCTTTTTCTTAAGATTGAGGGCGACGGCTTCATTCAGGGTTTCGCAAAAAAGCTGTTCATCGAAATCGGCAGGCGTATTGAACGCCAGGCCGCGGACTACCTTTCGGTTGCGAGCAATGAGTTTTTGATGCTTGTCGGAGAGGAGGTGGCCCTTGCAGAAGTTTATCTCAAGACCACCCGTCTCCAGAGCATTGAAGTAGCCTACCCAGCCGTGGCAGCTAAAGAAAGCTGTGCTGAAGCTGAGTTTTTCCGTCATATCAGGATGTGCGGAAAGTATCAACTCCCGCACGTGCTGAAGGAACTCGGATTGCGCTTCAGGGAGGCGATTGATAAACTTCTCGACAGTGTCCATAAAAAAGCCGGGCTGGTACCGGCAATTTAGCAAATTATGAGCTTTGTCAGAAGGCCTGAATCTTAGCCATTACCATCTGTCTTATCTCTGACATAGGCACCCTTTCCTGTGTCATGGAATCGCGGTAGCGGATGGTGACAGTCTGATCTTCCTTTGTCTGATGGTCGATGGTGACGCAGAAAGGAGTGCCGAGGGCGTCCATGCGGCGGTAGCGCTTTCCTATAGAATCTTTCTCTTCGTAGAAGCACTTGAAGTGAGGCTTGCACTCATCCTGGAGCTGGCGGGCGATCTCAGGAAGACCATCTTTCTTCGTTAAGGGAAGAATGGCAAGCTTGATGGGGGCTAGCATGGGAGGGAACTTAAGGACAACACGGCTATCTTCCTTTCCGTCGGCGCTAAGGTCTTCCTCTCTATAAGCTTCGCTGAGGACCATCATTACTGTACGATCAAGGCCAATGGAGGTTTCTATAACGTAGGGTATGTAGTGCTGGTTGATCTCAGTGTCGAAATAGGTAAGTTTCTTTCCGCTGAACTGCTGGTGATTCTTAAGGTCGAAGTCGGTGCGGCTATGGATTCCTTCAACCTCTTTGAAACCGATAGGGAAGTTGTACTCGATGTCACAAGCTGCATCTGCGTAGTGAGCCAGCTTGACGTGGTCGTGGAAGCGGTAGCTATCCTGGGGGATGCCGAGGCTGAGGTGCCATTTCATGCGGGTTTCTTTCCAGTATTCATACCACTCTTTCTGCGTGCCGGGCTTGATGAAGAACTGCATTTCCATTTGCTCGAACTCAC
>CAMPJV010000219.1 GCA_946886975.1 uncultured Taibaiella sp.
GATCAGAGAAACACATAATTATTTTAGCACTAGCGTGTTGTTATGTATCTGCAACTATTTCGATCAATTGCTTCCCGGAAATGAGTATGATATTAAAAGGCAAAAATATGTCGCTGTGACTGTGAATTCCGCACTCTGTTGGTGTATGGGTTGGCGTACAAGCTATGCTCCGGATCGATAAAATATAGTTTCTCTCCTCCCTGCGTCCGTATGGACACGCTCACAAGTTTGCCATTATCGATCTTCAGATAGGCCTGGGCCTCCATACCCTGATGAGCCTTTAGCGAATATTCATTGCCCTCAACAATAACCACATCCTTGTCAATCGTAATAAATCCTTCTTCCGCTTCGGTAGTCAGGTACTCTGAATGGTCTTCCGTTCTCTCTAACCGGGTAGTTTTGACGAAAGGATAGGTCGCCCTATAACTGCTCAAAAGCCGATAAAGAATGATGGACAACAAAACTGTAATAAGGAGTAAAACTATTTGCATAGGCACCCGCTAGATATAATACTTAAAGATAAATATTATTTGGATATTGTTTTTAAAAAGTTATAAACATTCCTTTCCATATCTGGGATAGTGGATTACTTTCTCTTAATGTTGATCTGCCTTCTTTTCTGCTTTATTTCAAAGTAAATAGTCTTTACATGATTGCTCATCAGATCTGCGGACTGAGAGAACTGAACAGGGCGGAACTGATCGCTGAAGGCGAGCTCACTGAGGGTAATGATATAATTGCCGGAGGGCAGGTTAAAATAGAACTCTCCGTTATCATCCGTGAGGGTGGAAAATACTTCTCCTTTGCCTGATGTGGCAGACACCTTTATATTAGATGGATTGAAAGGCGTGGTAGAAAAGGAATCGACCTGCACCAGCAGCTTTCCGGATAACACACGACTTACCTTGTACGCGACTTCGATGGTTGAGTTGCCTGAGAGTTCAAACTTCTGTATCGTACCCTCGCTCGGGATCCATCCTTTCAGCTTGCTGCTGTAGCCGAAATCTGCTTTGTAAACACCCCGTTCGGTATTCTTATAAGCTACGACACCCTGCCCATCGCTGACGAACAGATCGCCATTTAAGGAAAGTGTCTGTCCTGCTACAGGCTCCTCACCTGCATCCCTGACGCCGTTGCTGTTCTTATCTTTGAAGAGTACCATCTTCAGGTTATAATATTTCCGAACTGCTATGAAGGGAGTCTTTAGCTTCATTCGGAAGGTGGCGCTCACATAAGTCTGATTGGCATTGCTACCGCCAACAGGGACAATCCCACTTATGTTGAAATCATACCCTTTCGGATGGCTATAGTTTATATTGGCCAAAACGCTGGTATTGGAAACATCCGAAGGCATAGTGCGGGCAAAATTACCCTGAAGTCTCGCGCTAAGAGATTTCTTGAGAAGCTGCAACTCCAGGAACGGGCTGAAGATGATCCTCTCGTATTTCTTATGATTATCAGTGTAAGCGGCATACTCCTGGTAGTAATACGGTCCATTGTCGTAGCGGAAGGAAAGGCCGAAAGTCTTGTACTGCAGGTTACCCTGGGTGGTGGTTACAAAGACTTTGTCTTTTGGTCCATCTCCAGTCGCGGAAATGACACCGCCGAAAGAAGATATGTTCAGAAATACCTTTTTCGCGATAAGCGAGGAGATATTCAGGTTAAGATAATTGTAGCTGGTCTGGAAGTTTTCCGTGCCGTCCTGCAACTGCTTTTGATTACCCGCCGCCAGCACAAGGTTCGTTCCCTTAAGGTTTATTCCAGTCTTCAGGCCATAGTTCGTCGTCTTGAGGTTAAACCTATCCATGAGCAGCAGGGTATCTAACCAGTAGTTCTGCTTACGGAAGTTGTACTCGTAGTACCCGCCAACAAAGCCTGCGCCTTTCAGCCACCTGAAATCGTGTGCCTGCAAACGCTGGCCTTTGAATATGCCCGGATAACTATTGCTGTTCATCATCACATTGGAGACAGCCGCAAAGTGTTTGTTATCCCACTGAAAGTTGTACCCGAGGGAAGTCCCCGCAAGGGTGTTTTGGGTACCGTCTGAAAGATTGCCGTTATTCTGCTCGGCGCCAACTCCGGTTATCAGGGACAATTTTGCTGTATTGATCTTAAACTCTGTGACCTGGCTGAGGATGCCGCTGTTGACCCGGCGGATGTTATCGGTGCTCAGCGAAAAGGCATCGGTAATCCTTATATGATCGTTTAAGCCCAAATGCAGGGCCGCACCAAAGACCTTTGTGTCACCAACCCTGCTCTTCAGCATGCCGAACACTTCGGCTTTGTTTGAAGACTTCCATTGGTATCCGAGGCGGACGCCATAGCCATCGACCATGAACTCTCCGGCTCCCTGGATGTTACCTGCGCTCGCCTGAAGATGCTTCCCGGTGAAATCGAACCGGACCATGCTATTCTGGTTCGTCTGCCCCTGAGCGATGGTATTGCTGCGCATAGACATGGACAGGTGGTTATCATCGTTGAAGTCAAGCGTACCGTAAAGAGCCCCGTAGTATTGAACCGGAGATTCAGAGCCGGTGTACATAACACCAGCCTCCAGCTGCAGGGGCATATCGAGATAAGCGGACGTATGATCCTTCAATATATTGCCGACTTTGGAGAGGACCTGGATAAGGTTAATATTCTCTCCTTTGCTGTTGGTGACCGTGACCTTGATATCCTCCTTTTTCAGCATGGAGAACTGAGACTCGGATAGCTGCACGGGTACGTAGACCGTGGTGTCCTTTCCCGCAGATAAGACGATATCCTGCTTGCTGCCCAGTTTGAGCAGCTGATTGTTTGCGGTTACAACGTATGAGCCGGACGTGTTGCCCGAATTCTTTACATATACCGGAAGGCCGACATTCTTCTGATAGCCGGTAAGCACCATATTTGAGTTGGGCAACATAGCCTTGAAGCCTGCATACTCCTGAACTTTCATTTTGAAGAAGCTCTTGCGGCTGTCTATGACATTATTGAGCCGGTACTCGATCCTGGCATGTGCCCACTCCGAGGTATTCCCGATTGAAGGAGAAAACCTCATTGGGATGATGGTGCTGCCAAAAGGCTGAAGCGTTACATTGACCAGGTTGGTGGTGACCATCTGCCAGCCGGCGGGGCTGGTGACGACAACCTGGATGTCCAGCTTCCCGGAAGTGGTGTTGTTGATGGTGAGCGTGTTATATACAAAATCCTTATTGCTTACCGAGATGACTGAATCGTAGAGCAGTCGGGTGGTGAACGCAGATCTGAGCTGATCATTCATATTTGGGCTGACCTCGGCATTGAAGTAACTGCTGCCGGTATTCTCCAGCAACTGTCCATTTCCGACGGCGGCTTTCTGCCACAGGCGATCAGAATCGCCAGGTGCGCCAGCTCCAAAAAAGGTGTTGTCCTTGAACCGGGCATTCAGCTCATCGAGCTCCTGCTCGTTGGAAGCCGATGGAAGGTGGGGCAACTGGAAGCCAGGAGAGGGAGCGACACTATCACGCTGCTTCTGTGGGCCCTTTGCTACCGGATGCTCACGACTGTCCGGATGAGCGACTATCTTTTGCGAGAAGCCTTTTGAATTTACCTTTTTTGATTTTGCCTTCTTTGCCGAATGAGAGCGAGGTGAAGCTGGCTTTTTGATGGGAGCAGCGTGCACTTTTGGACCTGGTATAACCGCGGACTGCTCAGCCCGGAAGCGAGCCGGGAGATTGATGGTTTTGCAGGCTTTATTCCCGAAGCCGATGAGGCATAACAGCAGCAGCACAACGATGCTCGTGCTTTTGGCTTTGTATGTTTGCTGTTCGCTCAAGGTGATGAAATGGACGGTAGAAAAACCGGGAAAGCAAATTTCCTCCTTGCGCCTGTTTTTGTACCTATGGTAACTGGCCGTTTACAAGCCATTAACATAGCCAGCTTTCCGCCATCTATGGCTGCAAATCGCTGGGGGCAACGGTTTAGGAAGAGCGAGCGACAAAAATGATCGAAAATCTATTTTGTCATAGATATCGGTAGTTTCATTAACAGAAAAAGTACTGAGGAAAAGTTTCTATAACAGAAAATTGTTTATACCTTTCTACCGATATCTAAGACAGCCTGATGGACCTTAACCAGATTTATCAAAGATTTCCGACTCAATCTGACTGCATACGACACCTGGAGCAAACGATATGGCAGCATAAGCCCCGGTGTCCCTACTGCCAGTCGGAGAAGCATAGTGCCATGCCGAAAGAAAGCAGGTACCATTGTAACCACTGCAACAGGTCGTATAGCGTGACGGTAAATACCATATTTCACAAGTCGAAAGTGGATCTGCAGAAGTGGTTTTATGCCTTCCTTTTGATCATGCACACGGATGAGGAAGTGAGTGCGAGGAAACTGGCTGCGGCTATTTATGTGACGAAGGACTCGGCATGGCTGATGCTGAAGAAGATCAAAAAGGCGATTGAGGAGGGGTTTGTGATATAGCCTTGGCTTTGAGCTGTTGGCCGTTAGCGATGGATTACGGAGAGGATTTGCTCAAACGTAAGGCTCGCGCGAGGAGGTAGATGCTCTGCGAGCATGACAAATGGGGTTGGACAGATTAGCGCGAGGGAGTGGCGGGAGGTTTGGATCTGTGCGAGTGCGGCTTGACGAGAGTTTAGATGCTCTGCGAGCATGACAAATGGGATTGGGCGCTCAGCCTGGTGGTAGGGATAAAAGAAAATCGGGAGGAGTATTGGATAGTAAGGTATTAATTAAATAATTTGGGACATCATTTATATCTGTATGAAATCATTGTTACTCTTAGTGGCGGGT
>CAMPJV010000220.1 GCA_946886975.1 uncultured Taibaiella sp.
AGCAGGCAAAGAACCAATTGTCAGTTGCTTCTGCTCAGACGGACTATGGCAGAATGACAAGTTTCGTAAACGGAATAGTCTATGAGGTTTACAAACAGAAGGGCGACCTGGTGACTCAGAACCAGCCGCTGGCCCTTGTAGGGGACGGAGAGATGATAGCGCGGCTGCTGGTGGATGAGGATGACCTGAGCAAAATTGCTGTAGGACAGAAAGTCCTTATAACAATGGATGCCTATCCTGATAAGGTTTACAAGGGCCGTATCAGTAAAATATATCCTCTGCTCAACAAGGTGGAGCAATCTTTCAGGGTTGATGCACTGCTCGATGAAACGCCGCCGGTTGCCATGTACGGCCTGAACCTGGAGGCGAATATTGTCATAGCAGAGAACAGAAAAGTGATGGTACTTCCAAAACGCGCCTTGCTAAAAGGAGATAGTATTATGGTGATGGTGAACGGCAATGAAGCGAAAGTAAAGATAAAAAAGGGCATTGAAGATGACCAGTATGTAGAGATACTCAGCGGATTGGGCCCTGAGACAATTGTAATAGTCGCACCATGAACTGGAAGCTAATATTTCAGATTGCGGTAACGCACCTGGTTACGAAGAAAAAGCAGAGCCTTATCGCTATGCTGGGCGTGACTTTCGGCATCTCTATGTTTATCATTATGATCAGCTTTATGACTGGCGTTAACCAGTTCCTCGAGGACATGGCGATGGATAATACCCCTCATGTGCGTATCTACAAGCCCATTGAGATAGAGGATAAGAAGATAATAGCCGAGGGAACTGGGAATGGAGAAAACACCTGGTATGTGGTCCGACATCAGCGTCCGAAGAACGACATACCTAAGATCAAAGACGGCTTTCTGCTCATGCAGCAGATAGACGACATGCCAGAGGTGCAGGGGGTGGCTCCGCAGGTATCAACGCAGGTGTTTTATAACAATGGCCCCGTGCAGATTCCCGGAACCATTTCCGGAATCGACGTAAAGAAGCAGGCGCAGTTGTTTGGGCTGGATCAAAAGATGGATCAGGGTGAGCTGGATGATCTGCAAAAAGGCTCAAACGTCATAGTGATGGGCAGGGGACTTGCCGAAAAGATGGGAGTGAATATGGGAGACCGGGTGAGTATAACTACTCCGGAAGGAAACAACCTGAACCTGAAGGTAGCTGGCATATTCTCATTTGGCATTACGAGCCTGGATGATACTAAAAGCTATGCAACGATCAGCACGGTGCAAAAGGTACTGCAGAAGGACCCATCCTATGTCACCGACCTGAACATAAGGCTTAAGGATGTGCATGATGCTGTGCCGTTTCGTAAGAAGCTGGAAGGTCAGTTAAAGAATGTGGTCATAGAGGATTGGGAAAAGGCAAATGCCGCCATCCTGGCTGGTGATAAGATCAGGAACATAATGACCTTCGTGGTGTGTATGACCTTGTTGACAGTCGCCGGATTTGGTATCTACAACATTATGAACATGAACATCATCAACAAGATGAAGGACATCGCCATTTTGAAAGCTACTGGTTTCCAGGGCAGAGATATCACGGGGATATTCCTGATGCAGTCCCTTATGATAGGGATAGCCGGAGGCGTATTGGGACTGGTGGTAGGTTTCTTCTTTAGTTATTTGTTGTCCGTCACTCCATTCCCTGAGGCAACTTTCTTCCGGATCAAGACCTTTCCTGTCAACTTCGAGCCCTTGCATTATACTTTCGGATTGCTGTTCGGCTTTTTGACTACGCTCTTTGCCGGCTACTTCCCGTCAAGGCGTGCGGCGCACGTAGACCCCGTGCAGATAATCAGGGGATAAAGAAAAAGTAAACATGACGCAGAAAGATGACCATACTACCTCAAACATCCTGATGAATTCAGAGACCACCGGAGCAGGATTGGTGCTGAGAGCGGAAGGCATTGTGAAATACTTCTATCAGCCGGAACCATTCCAGGTACTAAAGGGCGTGAGCTTCGATGTGAAGGAGGGCGAGTTCCTTTCGATTGTCGGTAAGTCGGGTTGCGGAAAAAGCACCTTGCTCTACATCCTTTCTACCATGGACACAGATTATGAGGGCACACTGGAGATCAGGGGAGAAAGATTGACAGGCTTGCACCAGAACGAGCTCGCCAGGTTTAGAAATGAACATCTTGGGTTTGTGTTTCAGTTCCACTACCTGTTACCCGAATTTACAGCATTGAGGAATGTAATGATGCCGGCGCTGAAGCTTGGAAAATATAGTCCGCAGGAGATAGAAGGACGTGCGCTTCAAAAGCTCAGACTCGTAGAGATGGACGACTTCGCGCTGAAGCATGCATCCAGGCTTTCCGGAGGGCAACAGCAGCGAGTAGCGATAGCAAGAGCTTTGATCAACGACCCCGCCATAATAATGGGTGATGAGCCTACCGGCAACCTCGACAAAGCCAACTCCCAGAGGGTTTATGACATATTCAGGCAGCTTGCTGTAGAAAACAGGCAGACGATCATTACCGTAACACATGATCCTGATTTCGCCAACGGCTCAGACAGGATCATAGAAATGCAGGACGGGGCCATTCTTAAAGAACACGCGCCGGACAGAACAACACGACTATAATCACGTATTTTAGATGGCAGCAATGAGTGAACTACAGATAAATAGCAGCGAACAACGAAGGCTGACTTTTCTCCAGAATAAGCTTACGCCCTATTTCATCATTCTGCTATTTTCAGGTTCTATTGCATTAGTGCGGCTTTATATGATAGCTGAGTGGGCGTGGTATCTCCACCTTGGCGGCTTTGTGGTGCAGGTATTTGTCCTCATCGGCGTGTGGCGCATGATCAGAGTCCTTAATGGCTACCTAGATAAGATAATACCTTTTAAGACCGGGCCGCTGCAGCGCATGTTTATACAGATCGTGATAACGCTTATTTTGCTGTCTCCCCTTGTTGCGGCTAGTATTCTGCTTGCCAGGCCTTACCTGCCTTCATTCGTCAACAGCCAGTTTCTTGCTGTGTTGGCAATGATGTTCGTTCTAACCATTGTCCTGTTCAACTTTAGCTTCTACGTCTCCTACTTCTATCAGAGCTGGCAGCGGTCGATAGAGGAAAAGGCAAGGATAGAGGTACAGGCTGCAGACCTGGAGCGGGAAAAGTTCAACCTACAATACCACCAGCTGAAGAACCAGGTAAATCCGCATTATCTATTCAACACACTCACTTCGCTGGACGGACTTATTCAAACCAATCCGGAGCTGGCATCTGAGTTCGTACGTCACATGGCAAAGGTATACCGGTATGTACTGCAGCATAAAGAGAACGAAATAGTGAGCCTGGAGGAAGAGCTGGAGTTTATTGACCATTATCTTGAGCTGTTGCAGGTGAGGTACAAGCAGGGCCTGACCGTTCACTGTAATGTATCAGCAGATGCAAAAGAGAAGGGCATTGTCATGGTGACAATTCAAATGCTGATCGACAATGCGATAAAGCATAATGTTGCACATGCAGCATCACCGCTCAAAATAGCCATATGGGATGAGGACGCTTATTTGCACGTGTTCAATAATAAGCAGCTAAGAGAACAGATGGAAACATCGAACAAGCAGGGACTTAATCAGCTCGTGCATTTCTATAGTTACTTAACCGACCAGCCCATTGTTATTGATGACAAGCCGGAGTATTTCTTAATCAAAATACCATTGCTTCTTTCATGAAGATATTGATACTGGAAGACGAATACCTCGTGGCGGAGAGTCTTATAAAGCTGGTGCGCCAGCTAGAGCCGGATGCTGACATTGCAGGCCCCATCGCTTCTGTAAAAGAGGCGCGGGAACTGCTGCAGGAAAGCGAACCAGATCTCATTATCTCTGACATTCAGCTTGCGGATGGTATCAGCCTTGATGTCTTCACAAAGCAGAGCATAAAATGCCCGGTTATTTTCACCACTGCGTTTAATGAATATGCCATACGGGCTTTCAAAATAAATAGCATAGACTATCTGCTGAAGCCGGTGGACAAAAAGGAATTACGACAGGCGCTGGAGAAATTTCACCTGATGCAGTCTAAGTTTGGGAATGAGGTATATCTTCAGCAGATCACTGATCTCTTTAATAATTTCAAGACCGGCAAACGGTATAAAGAACGATTCGCCGTACACTCGGGAAGGAATGTAGTGCTGGTTCCGGCCTCAGAGGTAGTATGCTTTGTTAAGGAGGAGATTATTTTCCTCATTTCCGCCGGGGGAAAAAAGTTCATTACGGACTACCGGTCTCTTGACGAGATCGAAGAGCTTACGGACCCCCTGGCCTTTTTCAGGGCTAACAGGCAGTTCCTTATCCAGCTTCCCTATATCGACTCAATAAGGAGCGACGAGAGCAGTAAGTTATTTGTAAAACTAAAAAGCCAGGGCATTGCAGAGGTGATTGTGAGCAAGGAGAAGGCGCCGCTGTTCAGGAAGTGGATTGAAGAGTAGCCAGATCATGGAGATTACAGACATCTCGGATGTGCGATGGCTATGGCTGGCTGTTAGCTCTACCTAATGTGCAAATGGGAAGATCCCGAATAGTCGGGACAGGTAGTGCAGATGTGCAAATGACTGACAGGGGACGTCGCGATACTCAGTCTTCGAGAGCCTCAGACTAACACCGCCACCATTCAAAATTCAACATTCAAAATTCAAAATTGCAAAGCTACGTAACATATGGTCAAAGAATTTCTTTTGGCACTTTACTGACGAAGCTCTACGCTGACAGCATTGTGGTTTCCTATTTAAATTAAATACCTGCTGTCC
>CAMPJV010000221.1 GCA_946886975.1 uncultured Taibaiella sp.
AGTAAAGGCAGTTTATGTCTTGTAATGGAAAGCTGTAGTAAAATGGTATGAACGCTCCGCCGAAAGCCCGTTTTGATAGAAAGCGCCATCCACTTTTCATAAAAGTAGCTGCGGTAGGTTGCTAACCGCCACCTGTAAACCACTACGCAGAGCCAATTGAAGATGATCAGGAAGACGAAGGTGAATATCGCAATGAGGATGCTGCCTTCGGAGACAGCGACTGTTGCGGTAATCACTGCATATAATAGCGCTGGTAAGAATACACACAGTTGAACAAAGAGGAAAAGACGGATCTGTTTGCCCGGTTCTGTCGCCTGAGCTTCTGCCAGAAAACGATTGGTCGGGTCTTCAAGTGTTGCAATCATGTAGCGGAGGCATTTGAATCCATATAGAAGCCAGACACCGAATAATATCAGCAAAGTAGGATAGGAATGGGCCGCGGAGCGCATTAGAGAGTAGTGGAAAGAAACGCTTGCCCTGAAGTTGGCTATCCCGAACAGGAGAAAGAACAATAAGAGGAAAAAGCCGATATTCAGCTTATAGAATCTTACGATGAATATACTGGCAAAAACCTTCCTCATCTTTTACCGTGCATGCTTTAAGGCTGAACTTTCGATCGCGAGCGGCACGGGTTCTATTCCTGCTGATGGCAACGCCTGGTGAGAGGTTATCAGAAAGGACGTTCCCTGGTTATATCGGTCTTTAATGATTTCACCTATACTTGTATTGGAAGCCTGATCCAGCGTTATCAGGGGCTCATCGAGAAGAATAAGCCGGGGCATACCTATAAAGGCCAGCGCAAGTGACAATCTCTTCAACATTCCGCTTGAATACGTTCCTATTTTGTCTCTGATATACGAGCCAATCCTGAGATCTGCTATCAGCCTTTTTGCAATGAGTATATCTCCGCCCTTTGCCTCCAGATAAAAGTCAAGTAGTTCCTGGCCAGTAAGGAATCCGGGATAGCCAGGCTCTGCTTCAGCATAATTAACGATACGCCGGTAGGCCACGGGGTCCTTCGTTATAGTAATGCCATTCACCGCAATCTGGCCCTTAAATGGAATTAGCCCCGCAACGCAGTTTATCAGCGTGGTTTTGCCACATCCATTGTGCCCCTGCAGCCAATAGACTGAATGTGGCAGTTCCACGTCGGCACTGACGATGCGCCTTCCGTTGTAATACTTTTCAAAAGCAGAGAACTCTATCATATTCCCGCAACAAATTATGCTGCGCGAAGTTAAGAATATGAGAATGTTTAATTCGGTGAGGAGTGCTTACTGCGCAGTCCTGCTCAACGGAATGGCGATCCTCTGGCTTATCGCTGTCAATGCAACTACTCTTGTCCGTGCAAGCCCAATGCGTTCCGTCATCGACTACTCGGACTTCCTATCCTGGGTGCGAAACCCTCTCCGGAACGACAGCTAAATGCTAAATGCCTTGTCGATGACCACTTGCTGCTCCTTGGCGTGCATCTTGCTGAAGCCGGTAGCTGATGCTGCGCTGGCGGGGCGGCTAATGAAGCTGATCGGGAAGTCTTCCGGAAGGGTAAGCTTCAGAAAGCTTAGGGCTCCTTTGTTGCGGGGCTCTTCCTGTACCCATACCCATTCTGCTTTCTTATACTTTTCCTTCAGCTCATTTAGCTGCTGAACTGGTATAGGATGGATTTGTTCCAGGCGGACAATAGCAATGTCTGTACGCTTATCTGCTATTTGCTTTTCGCTCAGGTCGTAGTATATCTTTCCTGAGCAGAGCAGTACCCTTTTTACCTTGCTGGCAGTTTTTACTTCAGGATCGTCGATCACTTCCTTGAAGCCGCCTGTCGTAAACTCCCCTATAGGTGAGTATGACCTGGCGAGGCGCAGGTTAGCTTTTGGTGCAAAGTTTATCAGCGGCTTGCGGAACTCCCATGCCAGCTGTCTGCGGAACATATGGAACAGGTTAGCGGCGGTAGTGATATTCGTAATTATGATATTGTTCTCTGCTGTCAGTTGCAGGAAGCGCTCCATACGTGCAGAAGAGTGTTCTGGTCCCTGGCCTTCGTAGCCATGGGGGAGGAGCAACACTAGCCCGCTCATCTTACTCCATTTAGTCTCAGCAGATGCGATGTACTGGTCTATAACTGTCTGTGCGCCGTTGGCAAAGTCCCCAAACTGCGCCTCCCAGATGGTTAGTGCATCCGGTGTAGCTATGGAATAGCCGTATTCGAATCCCAGAACAGCAAACTCACTCAACAAAGAATTGTAAATGCGGAAGGATGCCTTATCGGTAATGCCGCTAAGACGATTATGTTCTTTATTAGTAACCTCGTCGTGCAAAATGGCGTGACGGTGGGAAAAGGTGCCGCGCTGCACATCCTGACCGCTCATGCGCACATCCTGTCCATCGGCAATGATGCTGGCGTAAGCGAGCAACTCACCAGATGACCAGTCTACTACTCCCTGCTCTTCAAAAAGCTTTACTTTTTCATCAAGCAACTTCTGGATCTTGCGCAGCGGCTTGTAACCTTCCGGAATGGTCATGATGGAGCGGAAGAGCTTCTCTACCTGTGCTTTGGTAATGCTGGTGTCCGGAGAGCCATGGAAGTCTTCTGTATTAGCCCGGCGAAGGTCCTGCCATGCCTGCTCAGGGCTCTGAAGCTGGTAGGGCAGAGGCTTCTGCTTCAGCTCGTCGAGGCGCTGCTGCAGATCATCCCAGAAGCGCTTTTCCATTTCTGTTGCGAGCTCCTTAGCGTCTGGCTCACCGTTGGCCAAAAGGAACTGCGTATATACCTCGCGGGCGTTGGGATGCTTCTTGATAAGATCGTAGAGCTTTGGCTGGGTAAAGCTCGGATCGTCGCCTTCGTTATGTCCATGGCGGCGGTAACAGACCATGTCGATGAAAATATCTTCGTTGAATTCCTGGCGATACTGTACGGCAAGTTCGGCCGCTTTTACCACTGCTTCAGGATCGTCGCCATTCACGTGCAGCACTGGCGCTTGTACCATAGCCGCAATGCTAGTGCAGTAGTCGGCTGAGCGCGCATCATCGAAATCGGTGGTGAAGCCTATCTGATTGTTAATTATGAAGTGGATCGTGCCACCTGTTGAGTACCCTTCGAGTTTACTCATTTGGAGCAGCTCATAGACGACGCCCTGGCCTGCAATGGCTGCATCACCATGGATAAGGATGGGCAAAACTTTGTCGTACTCATTGTCATAGAGGATGTCGGCCTTTGCGCGGGCGAATCCTGCTACAACAGGATCTACCACTTCAAGGTGGGAAGGATTCGGAGCGAGCTGCACATTTATTTCTGTTCCATCAGGTGTGACTATGTTTGAACGGAAGCCAAGGTGATATTTGACATCCCCGCTGCCCATAGTGGTGTCTGCCGGCATGTTTCCCTCAAACTCGGAGAAGATCTGTTCGTAGGTCTTGCCCAGGGTATTGGCGAGCACATTCAACCGGCCCCTATGAGCCATACCGATCACCGCTTCCTTTACACCTGCCTTGGCTGCATTGTTGATGATAGTGTCCAACGCAGCTATTGTACTTTCACCTCCTTCGAGGCTGAAGCGTTTCTGACCTATATATTTTGTATGGAGGAATTTCTCGAATATGACGCCTTCATTGAGCTTCTCTAGTATGCGCCTGCGATGGGTGATAGAGAGCTGCTTCTGCATCATGCTCTCGAAAGCCTGCTCTACCCATTTGCATTTATCGAAATCGTTGATGTAGGTGTACTCGATACCAACGTCGCCTGCATAGAGCTTCCTGAGCTTCGCAATTATGTCGGAAAGCTTTGACTTACCAAGACCTACAAAGCTGCCTGCATAGAACTCCTTGTCCAGGTCCGATTCTGCCAGGCCAACATCCTGGAGCTCCAGCCGGGGGCGGCGGTCCTTACGAGGACGAATAGGATTGGTTGTTGCAACGAGGTGACCACGCTTGCGGTAGCCATTGATAAGTTTATAGACGGCAAGCTCCTTTTCCAGCTGCTGACTCGAAACCGGAGACTTATCTGTGGTTGCTGCACCATTGCCAGTAGGGCGGGAGACAGCGAACTCAAAGCCTTCGAAGAACTTCTTCCATTCAGGATCTACTGCATCAGGGTCTTTGGAAAAGTCACTGTAGAGGGACTCTATATAAGACGGATGAGAACTCATCACGTAGCTAAAATCTTTCATCGTGCAACCTCAGATTTGTATCTAGTAAGTACTAATGCCAGTCAGCCTTTTGCCGGGCGCAGCAAAGTTAAACAAGCATAGGGAATTATAAGGGATGAGATTGAAGGGAATATATGTTTGTGGAAACTGATATTGAAGACATGAATGGCTTATATGCTCGAATTTTGCATTCAATGGATGTATGTGGACTTGTTGATTTGAGCCAGGTGCGGTCGGTAGGCAGAAGGATTATGGCTAACTAGTTGGTTTAATCACTACAGTGGTGTGAACGACCTGGCCGTCGATCATATCTCCAAGGTCGCTTACTCCGAGAGTGAACCAGATGATCACTATACCAAGTATTGTCTTTACCAGTGGCGGCGTGGCGAACCCGAGGTACTCCATGAGCAGCGTATCTGTGGGTGGATAGTAGATAAAGGCAAGCAGGAGGAACGCAATGCCGGGAACAGCGTGGACCAGGAAGAGGTTCAGAACTCCTATTAGAAACACCACCGCGCCAATGATCAGGTTGATGGTGCGCCAGACAGTTGATTTGTTGCGCATGATTTGTTCTGGTTTATGATTAATGTTTACATCCTGTTTTCTTTCATGTATGCGCAGC
>CAMPJV010000222.1 GCA_946886975.1 uncultured Taibaiella sp.
GAAGAATAAGGCATTCAGTGGTGGTGCCATTTCTCCATGACTGAGAATGCGTCTGAAGTCAATGCATGAATATACTGACGGCTTGCCAGAGATCAATCCTGACGGTGAGGTACTCCTGCTCGGATATGATACGGCTACCTCTATGCGCAGCGGGGCGATCTACGGAATGGCTTCCGAAATAGATGGAATGATCGCATCATTTGCGGAGCAATACCCGGTTGACTTTAACGCTGTCTTAACTGGGGGTGATGCACCTTTATTTGCAAACAAACTTAAAAGCAAGATATTTGCAGACCCTGATCTTTTGCTCAAAGGGTTAAATCTAACATTAAAATATAATGTGCCACAGCTACAATAAGCACTTTCTCCTTACTCTTATATTATTAACAACCGGGTTTTTATCCTTTGCACAAAGTTCGAACAGAGAAAATGCTCCCTATTCACGCTATGGTATCGGTGAACAAAGAAATGGACTGAATACGGTCCTCAAAGGCATGGGCAGTATTTCATCAGCCTATGCCAATCCCTTCAATGTAAATACTGATAATCCTGCCTCTTATGCGAGTCTGAAGCTTACCACTTACGAGGCAGGCGCGGAAGGCAGCATGAGGACCATAAGGGCGAATAATAAATCGTATAGTACCGGCACGGCAACTCTGTCTCATCTTACCGTTGGAATTCCAATGGGCAAGTATGCTGGTCTGGCTATTGGCCTGAAGCCTCAAACCAGGGTCTTTTACCGGATGCACGACTCCACTGAAGTTGATGGTATAGGCCCGGCCATCAGAAGCTACTCAGGTGATGGCAGCACCAACTATGCGTTTATCGGTGCAGCCGGTTCCTATAAAGGATTTAGTGTGGGTGTAAACTTTGGTTACCTCTTTGGCACTATCCGTAATACTAGTATCATCCAGAAGCTTTACGATTCGGTAAATACTTACAATGCTGACTTTTCTAATTTCCGGAAGATCGGTGGTGTTTACTGGAAGCTAGGCGCTATGTATAGTACGAAGATGACTGAGAAAATGGGTCTTCGTGTTGGTGGTACTGCTACTTTGAGCCAGAATATAAATGTCTGGACAGACGAGTATGCTATTTCCTATAGGAATACGGGTAGCGGCAATCTGGCTGACACGCCGGTGAACCTGCAGCAGGTGAAGGGGAAGATCGTGCTGCCTTTGTCCTATAGCTTCGGAGCACAACTGGTCGGGGGCGAAAAGTGGATGGTTGGTGTTGACTATTCCGCCTCCCAATGGAGCCAATATAGCAGCTACGGCATCGCGGATTCCCTGGATAACGGATACAGGATAGGCGTAGGAGGGGAGTTCACTCCAAACGCAGCAAGCCTGTACAAATACCTTCAGCGCGTCACTTACAGGATCGGCTTTTACTATGGCAGGGACTACGTGAAGCTGCGGAACACAGATATCAATTATTATGCGGTTACTGTTGGCGGAAGCCTTCCCTTTAAGCGATCCCCCGACCGGCTGCACCTCGGACTTGAGATAGGGAAGAGGGGTACCCAGTCGAATGGTCTGATTACGGAAGCTTTTTATAAGTTCTCAATGGGTATTTCTCTAAACGACAAGTGGTTTGTAAAAAGGAAATATGAATAGGCTGATGTGCCATAACATTACTGCAATAGCCCGGAGGATTCTTCCGGGTGTTTTGTTTTGGGTTTGTCTCAGTTCCTGTAAGAATAACACACAGGAGATCAATGCATTGATGAGTAAGGTCAATATGCAGGAGGATAAAGCTGAGGACGTGATCATAATCCATAGTGAGGGCGCTAAGGTTAAGGCGCGGCTGTTTGCAAAGGAGTTTGTTATAAATGAGTCCGCCAAACCTCCTTTCTGGGATATGAGGAAGGGGCTGAAGGTGGAGTTCTATAATGACAGTACCATAGTGGAGAATACCGTGACGGCAAAGTATGCCAGGTATTATGAGAATCAGGGCAATATCCTTCTCCGGGACAGTATAGTCATTGTTAATAGAAAGGGCGAGAAGCTGGAAACAGAGGAACTGGTCTGGAACGATAAGCTGAAGAAGTTCTATACCGAAAAGTTCGTAAAGATCACGACACCCAGCCAGGTAATGTATGGAGACGGACTGGAGGCCAACCAGGACTTTAGCTGGTACCAGATCACCAATATCAAAGGGGTAATGCAGGTAAATAAGAGCGAAGTGCCTGGCGAATAGGACTTGCAGGTTACCAGGGTATTCAGCCCTCCTGATTTTAAATGGCATAATGCCTACCTTTGCGCACTCATACACTCAATAATCCGATAAATAGAAAGATGAAGAAATTGCTCTTATCCGTTGTTGCAGCCGCCTTGATGCTGACTGCACGGGCCGATGAAGGAATGTGGATTCCTATGCTCATTGGCAAAAATTATGATGAAATGGTCCGTATGGGGCTTAAGCTCTCTAAAGAAGATCTTTACAGCATTAATCAGAGCAGCCTTAAGGACGCGATCGTTCAGTTCGGCGGAGGGTGTACTGCTGAGATCATTTCCAGCCAGGGTCTTCTGCTTACCAACCACCACTGCGGGTATGGCTCCATCGCTGGCCTCAGCACAGTGGAGAAGAACTACCTCGACAATGGCTTCTGGGCAAAGAACATGAATGAGGAATTGCCTGCTCCGGGCCTTTCTGTCATCTTCCTGCAAAGAATGGAGGATGTGACTAATGAGGTAAAGGCCGCCGTCGGAAATTCCAAGGGCGAGGAATACGCTAAGAAGTTTGAGGAGATCCGCAAGAAGATAGAAAAAAGGGCTTCTGATAGTGATAAGTATGTAACCAGCGTCAAGGAGTATTTCAACGGCAATCAGTTTTTCCTGTTGGTGTATAAAAAGTATACGGATGTCCGGCTGGTAGGTACTCCTCCCCGGTCCCTCGGTAAGTTCGGTGGCGACACGGACAATTGGATGTGGCCCCGTCATACTGCAGACTTCAGTATGTTCCGCGTGTATGCCGGTCCTGATAACGAGCCTGCTGCGTACTCTCCAGCCAACAAGCCTTTAAAGCCCAAAAAGTATTTGCCTGTTTCCATTAAAGGGGTGAAGGAGGGTGACTTTGCAATGATCTTTGGTTATCCTGGCCGTACTAACCGCTACGAGGTAGCTTCGGGTATAGATCTCGCCTTGAGTGACGTCAACCCATCCATCGTCAATATCCGCGACAAGCGCCTTGCCATCATGCGCAAGCACATGGATGCAAACAAATCTGTTTACCTGAAGTACACTTCTCAGTACTCCAGCATAGCTAACTACTGGAAGTACTACATTGGCCAAACTGAGCAGCTGAAGCGTCTCAATGTCGTGGACAAGAAAGCTAAGCGTGAAAAGGAATTTACAACATGGGCCCGGAACAATAACAAGCCTTACGCCAACCTCCTGACCGAATACAATACCGCCTACAATGATTATACTCCATATGCTAAGCATGCTGTCTATTATTCAGAGGCTTTCCGTGCTCCTGCTTTAACACGTCTTGCTGCTGGTTTCAATTCACTGGTAAAAGCACTGGAGAAAGGCAACACCGGCAAGGATACAGTTGAGAAGTATGCCAAAATGCTAAAGGCAGGCCGCAGATCATTGATGAAGGATTATGATGTGAACCTGGATCGTGACCTGTTCGCTGCAATGACCCAGATGTATTACAATGATGTGGCTAAGAATCAGTTGCCCGGGATCTATGAAGATGTGATCTTTAAGAAGTACGGCAGAAATACTGAGAAGGGGTATGCGGACTATGCCGCCTATGTGTACAAGAATACCTTCCTATTGGATAGCAATAAGTTCAATGCGTTCCTTGATGCTCCTACTTTAACTCAGGCTAAAAATGACCCTGCGATCCAGTACGCGCTCAGCTTTGTCAGGAACTACGAAGACAATTACATGCCTAAGGTTGAAGCCTTCTCCAATGCAAAGAAAGAACTCAGCAAGCAGTACATAAAGGGACAAATGGAGTGGAGAGATGATCGCCTTTTCTATCCTGATGCCAATAGCACTATGAGAATTTCTTACGGTAAGGTTCTTAGCTATTCGCCACAGGATGCAGTATTCTACGACTACTACACCACAATAGACGGTATGATGGCCAAATACAAGCCAGGGGACCATGAGTTTGACCTTCCAAAGGAACTCATCACCCTATATAAGAACAAGGACTATGGCCGCTACGCTGATAAGAAAGGAACAATTCGCACAAACTTTATTACTAATAATGATATAACAGGCGGTAATTCCGGAAGCCCGATCATTAATGGAAAGGGAGAACTTGTCGGCCTTGCTTTTGATGGTAACTGGGAGGCTATGAGTGGTGATATTGCATTTGACAGAAAGTATAAGAGAACAATAAATGTGGACACCAGGTACATCCTTTTCCTCATTGAGAAATTAGGAAAGGCTACAAACCTCATCGCAGAGATGGACGTTAGGGAGAAATAAGGAACTTTCTTTACAGAAATGGCTGGCCGTTTGGTCAGCCATTTTTTTATTCATTATGCTTTCAGGGGTGGCATGATTCTACTATGGTTTCTAAAGTTAAACTCAACCGTTTCACTTTTTAAATTTAGTACTATGAAACTTTCAAGATTATTGGCTTTCGCTGCTGTAGGCATTGTCGCTGGCATTTTGCTCACTCAGACTAACAAGGGTAACGAACTTAGAAGAAATATCGCAGACTCCGCTGGCGACTGGGGCAAGAAGCTAGGTAAACTTCGCCGCCGCTCTGGTGAACTTGTAGATGACCTGGTGAATG
>CAMPJV010000223.1 GCA_946886975.1 uncultured Taibaiella sp.
GAAGTAAGGGGCGAGGAGCTCAACCTCCCGCTCACCCTTCCTGTGCTTACCGACATCCGGTTCAACCTCTATACGGATAGCATCAAACCCGTACTCAACTACTTTGTAAACGTCGAGGGCATATACTCCAGCGGCCGCATCTTCCCCCTCACTGCCGAGCAAATCACCCTCACCAGCGACCAGGGCACCATGAATGGCATGGAGTGGCTGCTCCCCAAAGAAAGACCCTTCGAAAAGGTAACCTTCACAGCCACCAGCCGTTCCAACTCCGCCATCCGCAAATCAGTCACTCTCTATCTCAATAAATACAAAGACCCCCGCGACGCCGAAGGCTACGAAGAAAGAAAAGCCCCAGACGACCTGCCCGTCCGGAGAAGGAGATAAAATTAAACAGCAAGTATCGTTCGCCAGCACTGCCCGCGTAGCATGGGCAGGAAACCGAACAATTCTTCAAATATTATAATCTCAGGAAGATCGTGTCTAGTTCAACACGATGTTATCGATCAGCCTTACGTCCCCTATCCTGGCGGCTATCAGCGCCACCATTGGCTTCTCGGTCGTGTAGTCATCCAGAATAGTAAGATCCTCGGCATCCGCCAGCTCCACATACTCCGGCTCAAAGCCCTTATCCTTCAGCAGGTCCAGGCACTGCTTCTGCACCAGCGGAAAGTTCCCGCTGGCCTGCTTCGTCTGTATAGATACCAGGCATTGATATATTACTCCCGCCAGCGCACGCTGCGGTTCTGTTAGCCTCATATTCCTTGAGCTCATGGCCAGCCCGTCAGCTTCTCTTACAGTCGGCGCCACTACAATCTTCACCTTATCCAGCTTCCCTGTCTGCTCCAGTAGCTTATTTATCACCATTACCTGCTGGTAGTCCTTTTGCCCCAGGTACAGGAATTGTGGATTCACTATATCTACCAGCCTCGCCACTATCTGCCCCACTCCTCTAAAATGTCCCGGCCTTTGTGCTCCCTCCAGTATGGTATCAAGATAGCCAAACTCATAAAATGGCGTCTTCTCGGTCCCTTCAGGATACATATCGTCTATTTCTGGTATAAAAACCACGTCACAACCCGCCTCTATCAGGAGCTCCAGGTCCTCCTCCCTCGCTACGGGGTATTTTTCATAGTCATGTTTGTTATTGAACTGCGTGGGATTAATGAATATGCTGCACACCGTCAGCGCCCCGCTCTCCTTAGCCTTCATTACCAGCGACCTGTGCCCCGCATGCAGTGCGCCCATGGTAGGAATGAATCCTATAGCCCTCCCTTGCTTACTCTGTTCCTCTAAATATGCCCTTAATTCCTGCTCTTTTTTGAAGATAATCATGCCTGTTCGTTATGGCCAAAATGCAAAGTAAGGGTTGGAAATTAATATTTTCGTAATTTTGCAGACCTAATTTTTTACAACCTAAGCTTTTTAGGGGTTCATCTAACACAAACCACATGTCTGTAGACACAAAGAAACGTGTTTTAATT
Organism: uncultured Taibaiella sp.; assembly: GCA_946886975.1. The sequence continues at coordinate 1,482 of CAMPJV010000223.1, forward strand.
ATTGCCAACGAATTATCACCTTACATTGAGTTTACTGATTTCGCTCAGATACTTAATAGGCTGGCCGTAAAGGCATTTGATGCTGGCCTCGAGATTAGGGTTATTATGCCGCGCTTCGGTATGATCAATGAGCGCCGCCATCGCCTTCACGAGGTCGTCCGCCTATCCGGTATTAATATTATTATTGATAAAGACGACTATCCGCTGATCATAAAGGTCGCCTCGCTGCCAAATGCACGTCTTCAGGTCTACTTCATGGACAATGACGACTACTTCAAAAGAAAGCAGGTATTCCGCGACGACAAAGAGCAGTTCTTCGATGATAATGGTGAACGCATGATCTTCTTCTGCAAGAGTGCGCTGGAAACAGTCAAGAAGTTTGGCTGGCCGCCCCACGTCATCCACTGCCATGGCTGGATGACCTCTCTTGTTCCGGTATATCTCAAGACTGTTTATAAAAAAGAGCCTGTATTTGGGTATTCCAAGACCATCTATACCGCTCAGTCGGACCAGTTTTCTGAAAAGCTGAACAATGATTTCATCAAAAAAGCTGTCATAAGCAGTGAGATTAAGGAGAAAGACCTTGAGCTCTTCAAAGATGGCAGCAATACCGCTCTTACGCTCGGCGCCGCTAAATGTGCAGACGTGGTAGTCATCGGCGACGAGAATCTGAAGCCAGAGGTAATCGATGAGATTAAGCCAAGCCGTTACAAGAAGGTGGTGAAGTACGACGAAACCTGGAAAGAGGATGTTACCTCGCTATTAGACCTGTATAAAAGCTTAACAGAGTCTTAGCCTTAATTTTATAACATTCGCTAAAACATATTTCTTGAAGCCAAGCCGTTCCCTCTGTATAGCATTGTTGTGTGTTGCAGTCACTTCAGTACTCAGCCTCAATAGCTGTAAGGAAGACACCATACTCGATGCTAACATCGTCCCTGTCGGAGACACTATAAACATAATATCTGTTCCGGACACATTCACCATCCTCACAAGGACCATTCTAGATGATTCGGTCATTACAAGTCTCAGTATTTCAGGCATTCCAATCGTTCACGCAATAGGCAATGTTGTATCCGATGACTGGTCCGGCCGAACCAATGCAAGCGTCTATCTGCAGGTGATCCCTCCCGAAGCGTCTTTTAAATTTCCAAAGGCACTGGATTCGGCTGTGCTTATCCTGCCCTACGCACGTTTCGCCTGGGGAGATACCACTGTGACGAATGCGCCTCAGACTTTCAAGGTCTACGAGGTCACGGACTCGCTTGTAAAAGACTCTATTTACTACAGCTTCACCGATAAAGCCGTTGATAAATCAAAAGAGCTCAGCGATGTCGCCAACCCGGCTGTCGTAACCTTTAGCTCCATTAAAGACTCAATAGCTGTAAACGGTATTGTAAGGCCTCCGCACGTAAGGATCAGGCTTTCCAATGAGTTCAGAGACAGAATATACAATGAGGCTGCCAGCGGCACAGGCCTGAACTCCTTTGCTGAGTTCATGAGCTATTTCAAAGGGCTTTACATAGAGAGTTCTCCCGCTACCGTCGGTAATGCCCTCTACTACTTTTTCCTTAATGGCAGTGGAGATTTCACCCGCGCCAATATCCAGTTCTTCTATACAGACAAGACCAGTACAAATCAGGATACAGTTAAGTACTCCTCCTTCTTCTTCGACCAGGGCTTGAATGCACACTACAACAGAATTCCAACAAGGAGTTACTCATCTTCCGGCACTGGCAAGCTGCTTGCTTCCACTCAGCCTTCGGAGCAGACTTTTGTTATTCAGAACGAGCCAGGTGCAGCCCTTGATATCCGGTTGCCCTTCATAAAAAACCTTCCGAAACAGCCAATTATCAAAGCAGAGCTCATCCTTACCCAGAAGAAAGGTGAGCCCGGTGATGACGAGGCGAAGTATTGGGAGCCCGAAAGACTATTCCCTGTCGGTGTATACACAGGCGGCGGCGTCTATACCATCCAGGACCGTTTACCTGTCTCTAGTTCCGAACCATTGATCTTCATTGATGGGCGGCGTAGAGACGTAACCATCGGAGGAACTGAGTACTCTCAATATGTAATAAATATACCACGTGAACTCCAGAAGGCTATCGTGGACCAGCGAGATACACTACATTTGCGTATAAACGGAGCGGCTCAATACCCTGGTGCTTACAGGCTGATCGGAGGCGGAAGAAACAACCCCGACACAAACACAAGGTTGAAGCTGAGAATAATTTACTCGAAAATATAAGAACATCATATGTGCGGAATCGTTGCCTATATCGGCAAAAAGGAAGCATACCCGATCCTGCTAAAGGGATTAAAGCGATTGGAATACCGGGGCTACGACAGTGCCGGTATTGCTGTTTTGAACGGGGCGCTCCATGTGTATAAAAAAGCAGGTAAAGTCACCCAACTCGAGAACTATACCGACGGGAAAGATGTAACTGCCACCATTGGTATGGGCCATACTCGCTGGGCCACCCACGGTGTGCCAAATGATGAGAATGCACATCCTCACTTGTCTAATTCAGGCGATCTTGCCGTAATTCATAACGGGATTATCGAAAACTATGCTGTACTTAAGGAAGAGCTTCAAAAGCGAGGTTATACCTTCCACTCCGATACAGATACAGAGGTTCTTGTCAATCTTATCGAAGAGGTAAAGAAGCAGGACAAATCCAGTCTTGAGGATGCTGTTCGGACTGCTTTGAACGAAGTGATCGGAGCATATGCCATCGTTGTTATGGACAGGAACGATCCTGACCACCTGATTGCAGCCCGCAAGGGAAGTCCACTAGTGCTTGGCATAGGCGAAGATGAATTCTTTGTAGCGTCTGATGCCTCTCCAATCATTGAATATACCAAGAATGTAGTGTATCTGGATGATAAGGAATATGCCTGCATCAGCCGTGATGGCAGCTTCTTCATTAAGACTCTTGGAAATGTAGAAAAGTCACCCGCCATTCAGAAGCTCGAGATGAGCCTTGAGATGATAGAAAAAGGCGGCTTTGAGCATTTCATGCTGAAAGAGATCTATGAACAGCCAAGAGTGATCGCTGACGCGCTACGCGGCCGGATGAGCGCTGCAGAAGGTTGGATCAAGCTAGGCGGCTTAAGCGAGTACACAGCTAGGATTGGCAATGCTGAACGTTTCATCATCACTGCCTGTGGCACATCATGGCACTCCGGGCTGATAGGAGAATACCTTATTGAAGATCTTGCACGTGTGCCGGTCGAGGTAGAGTATGCGTCCGAATTCCGCTACCGCAATCCTATTA
>CAMPJV010000224.1 GCA_946886975.1 uncultured Taibaiella sp.
GTTGTATACCGAATGCAGGTATTTAAAAATATTGTTCTCGAGGGACCTCATGGCAGACCGATCCTCCTCGACATCTTATTCACAGGCACTCGGGTTGCGAAGCCTGTGGTTATCTACGCTCATGGCTTCAACGGTTTTAAGGACTGGGGCAACTTCGACCTGATAGCGGGACATTTTGCAAAGGCAGGGTTCGTGTTAGTCAAGTTCAATTTCTCTCACAATGGTACTACTCCCGAACATCCTGAGGAGTTTGCCGACCTTCAGGCGTACGGACATAACAATTACATAATCGAACTCGACGACCTGCAGGCCGTGATAGACTGGGTACTGTCGGACCATGAAAAGTCGGCGCATATTGATCGCAAGCGGCTTTATCTGCTAGGTCATAGCATGGGTGGCGGGATAGTAATTCTAAAAGCTGCGGAAGAGAAAAAGGTCAGAGGTGTAGTAACATGGTCTTCTGTCGCGGAGCCCAGGACGCCGTGGGGCAACTGGCCGCCTGATAAAATGAAGGAATGGAAGGAAACAAAGGTGGCGTACTACACCAATAGCAGGACGAAGCAGGAACTGCCACTGTTCTATCAGTTGTACGAAAGCTATAATGCAAATAAGTCGCGCCTCGATATCCTTAAAGCTGCAAAACGACTAAAAGTTCCCCTGCTTCTCTGCCATGGCACAGCCGATCCCGCAGTGCCTGTCGATCAGGCTTATGCCCTCAATGAGGCGCAGCCGTCCTCTCAGCTTTTCCTTGTGGATAGTGACCACGTCTATGGTCGGAAACACCCCTGGAAGCGGTCAGCTTTACCAAAGGCTATGGAGACGGTAGTACGAAAGTCAATAGATTTTTTGCTAAGTATATAGAAGCGAACTGTTAGTTATAGACACCAAGGGCGGCTACCTCCTTCGATAGCTCTTCATTCCATCTTTGCTGGGCGTGATAGTTATCTCCATGAGCAGTCTCTTCGTCATAAGCGGCTTGCATCACTTCTAGCTTCTTCATGTATTTTCCGTGCAGCATAATAATAGCCGTAGGGAAGTCGATGAGATTAAAGTCTGTCTTCCTGATCTCCCTGGCCAGTTCGTTAGTCACTATAGCGGTTATATCAAAATGTCGTTGTTCGTGAGCGAGCGTATAGTTATTAAATCCTTCCGGTTTGTACCACGACCTGCTTTTGTCCATGTAAGGATAGAGCATCACTTTAGCTATTGTAGTGTCAGGACGTTCCTGGTATTCATATCTCAGCCGGATTCCACTATGCGTTAACGCAGCCCATTGGCTTGCAGTATCCGCTATCCCGCTAAAATCTTCCCAGTTGAGCGGCTTAAGCGAATAGAATACCTCGTCCTTCTTCTCCAGCGAAGGTGTGATGACCACTTTTACCGCCTTAATGCCCGTCTTCTTGGAAATGTTGGAAAAGGAAACAGAAGTAGCAAATACAATAATTAGCAACAAACCTATCTTCTTCATAAGCAAACCCTCTCTTTAGTAAAGAAGCAAATGATGAGCCAGTCTTCCGGTCTATGGTTAATGAATCCTGAATCTTCCGACGTCAGCGTCGGAGAATCTTCTATCCCTGCCAGATTGCCTTGCGTACTTCTTCTGCAAGGCGCTTGTCCCATTGAGCCTGACTGTCCCTGTGGATGCCGTGTTCTGTTTCAGCATCATATTGCTTCTGCATGTCTGAAAGCTTCTGAATGTATTCCTTATGGAGCGCTTTCATGTCCTCGCGGAATGTTTCCAGGCGAAACTTTCTCTTCTTTAATTCGGCAGCAAACTCATTAGCCACAATTGCCGCAATATCAAAATGTCTTTGCTCGTGGGCAAGAGTTGGATCGTTATAACCTTCAGGTTTATACCAGCTTTGGTTCACATCCATGTAGGGGCAGAGTAATACTCTGGCCTCGGTGTTGCCGCGCCTTGTCCGGTACTCGTATTTGATCTTAATGCCGCTATAGGTCATGGCTATGAAATCGCAGCTGTTATCAGGAGTTCCCTTAAAGTTGCTCCAGGTGAGTGGAGTTCCTGAGTAGGGTAGCTCTCCATCTTCCTTAAGCGAAGGGGATATGACCACCTCGAGGTTCTTGATCTCCTGGGCCTGAGAACTCATTACGGTGATAAACGCCAGCAACAGTGCACAAAATGCTCTCATACTCTTCTCTCTTAACTGTTGGAAATGAAGGAGATACGAAGATAACGAATATAATTAACCATTGATCTCGCCTAAAAGTGATTTACAATCTCTTTAGGTTATGAGCTTCAAATAGATATCAGACGTCTAAACGATGCATTAACTGACCTGCGACTGCAGCGGTATATGGATGGCAACTACCGTCCCTTTTCCAGGAGCAGAATCCCATTCTACCGTCCCTTTCAGGTAGTCAACCCGGCTCTGAATATTGCGCATACCGATCCCGGAGAACTTATCCTTATCAGAAGTGTCGAAGCCCTTACCATTATCCTCAATGGTAACGCTGATGCCATCTTCATCTTTGATCAATGATATGTCAAGTGCTTCTGCGCCCGAGTGTTTGATCACATTGTTTACAGACTCCTGTACTATCCGGTACAGGACTGACTCCGTCTTGGTATCTATACGCTCATTTAATCCTTCCGAGTACAGATTCACTTTTATAACCCTTTGATCTAATTTGTTTACAAACTCCCTGATGGCAGAAGTGAGTCCCGACTTCAAGAGAGCGTTCGGCATGATGTTGTGCGAAACAGTTCGCACTTCACGGCAGCCTTCATCCACCAGGTCCATAGCTTTGTCAAATGCCAGTTTCTGCTCCTTATTGGAGAAGCTAAGCTCACTACTCATCATACTGAGATTCATCTTTGCCGCGCTCATTATTTGTCCGACGCCGTCGTGAAGGTCCCCGGCTATGCGTTTCCTCTCCCGCTCCTCCGCTTCTATTACCGCGTGTGTCGCAAGTTCCTGCTGGTGAATAATAGCTTCCTGCAGCTTTGCCTGGTGTTTCAGGCGGTTGCGATTGTAGTAGGAATAACTAAGCAGCGTACTGAACACAAGGATGACCAGAATTCCGCCGATGACATAGTTCTTCTTGCTTAATTGTGAGTCCTGCAGCGCTATAGTTTGCTCTTTCTTTTCGGTCTCATACTTTGTCTGGATCTCCGATATTTTGGTAGTCGTTTCTTCATTCATAAAGGAATCCCGTAATGAAAAGACCTTTCGTTGAAAGGCTAAAGCACCTGCATAGTTCCCTCTCATTTCCTCTACTGCAGTTCTCATACCATAGGCGTTTAGCCGTTCAAATCTCAAGCCTTCTGCCAATGCGAGGGATATCGCAGAGTCTGAATGCCGGATAGCCTCGTCATATCGCTTCAGATTACCTAGTGTCCGTGCAACATTATTGTGTGAGATCACCATACCGGTCTTGTCTTCGTTGCTTTTATCTATCGCCAGGCAGCGCATGAATAATGCCAACGCTTCTGAGTGTTTCTCTTTGTCCGTGTAAACGTCGCCAACATTGCTCAGGCACGTAGACAATGAGTAGCTGTCCCCGGTCTTTTCTGCAACTTTCAGCCCTAACTCATAGTAGTATAAGGCTGAATCAAGCATTCGTTTTTCCCTGTAAATCGTCCCGATATTATTATACGTCATAGAGATGCCTTTTGCCAGGTCTATTTTGCGACAGAGCTCGTTAGACTTTCTATAACTGGCAAGTGCGTCTTCAAACTTCCCCATGGTTTTGTATATAACGCCAATGTCGTTATAGCATATTGCCAAACCATATTCATCATTATTTGTCTCCTTAATTCTAAGGCCCTTCATATGCCAGTTAAGCGCCTGCTCATAGTTGCCACGGTTTTTCTCATTTACTCCCAGGATAGAATAAGCCTCGGCTTCCACTTTTGTGTCGCCTACTTTTTTTGCCAGTATGACCGACTGATTAGCCAACCTGGTGGAAGAATCACCATCGATGTGTATATAGTTTTTGGCAAGGTGGTACAACACCCGCAGCCGCAAAGTGTCGTGGAGATTCTTTTTGATTTCAGTATTTAGGCTGTCAATCTTCTGTCGGTTTGCTTGCGAGGAAATCCACAACAAGATAGATAACCCTATTAGCGCAATTCGTTTCATGTTAGGTCAAACGTATGGTACAAGATAACCATTGAATCCGAAAAAGATATGATCAGCCACGGGACCTGTGGCTGATCATATTAATTTATTGAGCCTTAGACACCTTAGGTATCGCTTGTAGCTCCGTTGCCTGTACCTCGGTGATGTACTTTTTTACACCTGTCTTATCTATATATTCCCTATGAATCAGCTTTCCTTCCACCTGAACCTCTGCCCCTTTGTGAAGGTTAGCTTCGGCCATTTCTGCTGTCTTACCCCACGCGGTGACATTATGCCATTGCGTGTTCTTTATCCACTCACCCTTGCCATTTTTATAGCTTTCAGTGGTTGCTACCTGTAGCCTGGCCAGTTTCCTTCCTGATACTGTAGTCCTTACTTCAGGATTCATTCCGAGATGGCCGATAAGTTGTACTTTGTTTCTTAGGTTGTTCATGTTATCCTTTTTTAAGTTGTCTATCAATAGTGGTGATCCTGTTGCAACAATCACAATGCAAATATGGGATCGGGGAGCACCGGCAGCCGGAGATTAAATAGTTACTTTCGGATATAAGTACTTGTAACCGTTTGTTGTCGGATGTATTCTTTGTATCTTGGCCCGAATGGAAACAACCGAGCGGACCTGCCTCGC
>CAMPJV010000225.1 GCA_946886975.1 uncultured Taibaiella sp.
ATGTTGCGTTTCATGAAGAACAAGATTCTTATACCGCTATTAATCCTTGGAGCCCTTGCCACTTTCTTTTCATTCAGGTATAGCGGAACCACGGACGCGGATGAGAATAAGAGAAAACAGATTGTACTAGAGACTGTAATGGAAGCTATTCGCCAGGGGCACTTTTCTCCCCGGGCCATTGATGATTCTTTATCTTACAAAGTCTACCATAAGATCCTCGAGAACCTTGATTATGACAAGAAGTTCTTTACCCAGCAGGACATCGATCAGCTTAATGCTTATGAATATAAAATTGATGATCAGATCAAAGACGGATCTGTAGAGTTCTTTGATAAGCTGAGTGCTATCTTCACCAGGAGGATTAAAGATGCTGAGGGATATTACAAGACCATCCTCGACAATCCATTTACTTTCAATGGCAACGATTCTATTCAACTAAACGGCGATAAGCTTGCTTATGCTTCCGGTGAGGCTGAGCTGAAGAACCGGTGGACACAGTACCTGAAATACCGAGTGCTGGCCAAGTACGTTGACCTGAAGAAGGAGCAGGAGAAGTCGAAAGAGGACAAGGACAATAAAGACAAAGTTGCAAAGGTGAAGACTGATGCCGAGCTTGAGAAGGAGGCGCGCGTAAGTGTTCGCAAGAACCAGGACAGCTACTTCAAGCGCCTGAATAAGATAAACGAGAATGAGCGATTTGCTATATATGTGAACAGCATTACCAGCAGCCAGGATCCGCACACAGACTATTTACCACCGAGGGATAAGCAACGCTTTGACGAGGCGATGAGCGGTACTTTTTTTGGAATTGGCGCTCAGCTTAAGGATGAGGAAGGAAAGATCAAAGTGGCTGCTATCATCACAGGAAGCCCATCATGGAAGCAAGGGGACCTGAAAGCCGGCGACGAGATAATCAAAGTAGGCCAGGGTAAAGAAGAGCCCATAGACATCCAGGGATTCGATATCGATGATGCCGTTCAGAAGATCCGAGGAAAGAAAGGTACTGAAGTTCGCCTGACAGTGAAGCGTGTGGACGGATCAACAAAGGTTATTCCGATAGTTCGTGGAGAGGTGATGCTTGAAGAGGTATTTGCAAAGTCAGCGATCATCCAGAGCCCCGGCGGGCCGGTCGGGTACATCTACCTACCTGAGTTCTATGCCGACTTTCAAAAGATAAACGGACGCCGTTCCGCAGAAGATGTAGCAATAGAAGTGCAGAAGCTGAAGAATGCAGGTGTTGCAGGTATCATACTTGACCTCCGTAACAACGGTGGCGGTTCTCTTAATGACGTAGTAGATATGGCTGGCCTCTTCATTGATAAAGGACCGATAGTCCAGGTTAAGACAAGTGGAACAGTTGCCGAGACGCTTTCTGACAAGAATACGGGTATCCTATATGATGGTCCGCTAGCGATAATGGTAAACCAGAATAGCGCTTCCGCCTCTGAGATCATGGCGGCGGCTATGCAGGACTACAAGCGCGCTGTCGTTGTAGGCTCGCCTACTTTTGGAAAGGGAACAGTTCAGCGACTTATATCGCTTGATGATATGCTGAACCGCAGCAATCCGCTTTCTGCTATGGCTGGTCACAGTGTTATTAATGATGCGCCAATCGGATCGCTTAAGATCACTGTTCAGAAATTCTACCGCGTAAACGGTGGCTCTACTCAGCTAAAGGGAGTTATTCCTGATATCATTCTTCCTGATCCTTACCAGGGCATAGAGATGGGTGAGCGCAGGGACAAGTCGGCCCTTAAGTGGGACGAGATACCAGCGGCTAACTATCGCCCCGTGAGCAATCCTGTGAATGTCGCAGAGCTAGCTGCAATGAGCAAAAAGAGAACAGCGACCAGCCCGGCCTTCAGTCTTGTGGAGGAGAGCGCTAAGCGAATAAAAGACAAGGAAAAGTATAACGCATACCCCTTAAATGAGGTGGCATACAGGAAGGAACTAGATGAAGCTAACGCGACATCGAAGAAGATGGAAGAGCTGGAAAAGAAGACCACCTTGCTTACCATAGTGAATGCTAAGGAAGACATGGCAAACATCAAGAGAGATAGCTCCAGCATAGCAAAGAACGCAGACTGGATCAAGAACCTGCAGAAGGACATGTACCTGTCTGAAACAGTAAACATAGTTAATGACCTAATGAAAGGCCAGTCGAGGGTGAACCTTGGCACCGGCATGAAATAGGGAGAGCATGAAGTGTTGGAAAGGCCCCGCTAATCACGGGGCTTTTTTATGCCCTGAATTATCCAAGCGCAGGTGATGGAGAGCGGTTGTAATGACCCGGTACCGACAGGGGCAGACTTCAGGTTGTACTCAGCTAAGATTTCGCTCGATCCATCCCACAATCAGGCTATAGGGACAGCAAATGCCAGGTTTCGATTGCCTGATAGAAGGTCGCTGCTAATTCAAGGGGTCTTACATAAAATCGGCAAATAAATAGGGGCGATACAGCTGACCGACAGCAATAACCATCCGTGCTACCACGTACTTTAATATACCACGAACAAGGCATTTCTGCAAACTTCTGTGCGCAGTAGTTTAGCGGCAAAAACCAGCATGAGAAAAGTAACACTACTAATTCTATTACTATGTCCGTGGCAGACACAGGCACAGGTAGCCTGGCAGAAGAACTATAAAGTATCGGATCCGGCAGGCTTTACCGTTCTTGAAAACGCCGCTACCATGCTGCAGACTGCTGACGGGGGATACCTGGTAGGTGGCACCTATACGCAAGCCAACGAAGCAAGGCTTGGATACCTCATGAAGATAGACGCGAACGGCGACTCATTGTGGACTAAGCTTTATACCTATACGGACAGATTGGCAAAGCTATATGTTGATAATAATAATGATCTTAGAGGCATCTTTGAGCAGTCGGCTTCCGGGCAGGGAACCAGCCTGTACTTTACAAAGCTTGATCCCTCAAACGGAGATACGATCTCTTCCTTCCAGGCTCCGAAGCCTGTAGGACCTGATGTGTACAGGTACACCAGCCATGTACAGCTTCCGGATAATTCTTACCTGCTCACTGCGCTTGGAAACGGACAGGGTGGGCATTTCTTAAGGTTTACTCCTGGTGCCGCCACTGCCACGTGGTACGCAGACAGCATGGCCAATAAGGTGATGAGCTTTACTGATATGATCTTGGACGGACAGGATGCAGTAGTGACAGGCTGGAGTGCAGTGCCGGGTGGTCCTGCTCTAAACTTCCTTGTGGCGAAGTATGATATTGTTACGGGAAAGCCTGTATGGCGTAAGATCATGCTGTACCTGGGCGGCTGCTGTGATACACGGGGAAGGTGCATAGTAAAAAACGGCCAAGGCAACTATATAGCCGGCGGAGAATGGAGAGAGAAAGTGAGTAACATCATTGTTTTCAGTCCTGCTTTCTTTGTGATAGGACCTAATGGGGACAGCCTATCTACTACCGAACCACATTTGGTGGGCAATGTGCAGAAGATGATGAAATGGGGCAACTACATCCTTGCGACGGGGCAGATTGAGAATGATGACCTGGCACCAAACAACACAAACCTGCACCACACAGATATCGGCCTTTACGTGATGCAAGATGACGGACATCTGCTGAATACCAGCCTGCGCTTTAATAACGCCGTAGCACTACAGACTTCATCCGGCTATGTGACCAGTCACTGGAGCAGCGGGGGCCTGATGGGCAATGCTGCAAATGAGGTGATCATATACGGCCAGGGCGCGCACTTACCAGGAGGCAACACCTCTCCCGATCAGAACACATTCATAGTCAAGCTTACGCCGGGTACCGCAGGCATTGCTGATGTATCCGGGGCAGACGGAGTGGAGTTCTATCCAAATCCCATGACGAACAGGCTTTATGTAAGCACGGCTGGCCGCGCGGGAATAGTTCAGATCAGTAACATTTTTGGTCAGACAATGTATCGTGAGCATATCACAAGGAAGGCTACCATTGACACCGACACATGGCCTGCAGGTATGTATCTAATACATTTTAATGATGGCGGCAGCATCAGGAGCTCTAAAGTGATAAAGCAATAATAGCATTTACTGTACGAAGTGCAATAATGAAGGTGTCGGTAGCTCTGACACCTTAATTATTTTATTGACGTGGTCAATAGCATTTAGCGTCAAGGCGTCTGGTAAGAGAGAGAAATGTATATTTATAGTATTCATCCTAGTGCAACCTGTATGTATAAAATAGCATTGCTGAGCCTGAGTCTGCTCTTTGCCGCAAGGGCATCGGCGCAGCCGGATAATATGGTGTATGATAAAGCTTTGGCGGACTCACTTGGTGGGGATGAGTATGGAATGAAGCTATACACGCTCGTGATGCTGAAAACAGGGAGTAAGAAGATAGAAGATAAGAAGGTGGTGGATAGCCTTTTTGGCGGTCATATGGCTAATATCAACCGACTTGCGGAGAACGGGAAATTGGTTGTAGCCGGTCCTTTGAAAAAGAATGATCGGTCTTATCGAGGCATCTTCATACTGAATGTGAAGACGGACGATGAAGCGAAACGGCTGCTTGACGCAGATCCGGCTATCAGTTCTGGCATGCTGGATGCTGAACTATACCAGTGGTATGGCTCGTCAGCGCTCCCGATGTACCTGCCATTTCACGAAAAGGTGGAGCAGAAGAAGCATTGAGGTGAA
>CAMPJV010000226.1 GCA_946886975.1 uncultured Taibaiella sp.
TGCTGGGCGAGGGCCGGCATGGCAGAAAAACACATTAAAAGCAGGATACAAAAGGTAACCATTCGCATGGTTGCTTTAGAACAAGTATTGTACCAGAAATGAAGAAAGTTAGGTGAGGCACTGGATATTGGGGCAAGAGCCCGAGAAGACCCGGGGGACATTCGGTGCAGATGGGTAGATAAGCCTGGGATACTCCTGGGATAAGCCTACGGAAAGCTTGGGTAAAGCCTGAGATGAAGCTGGAAAGAGCTGCGCTCCAAAGGATGTAGAATGTGAAAAATTTAACTACCAGGATGGTGAAGAACATGAAGATAATGCACAAAACTATAAGGTGATGCGAATCTTCAGGCCTGGAAATTATGTGCTGGAGCGAGATGAGGTATAGGTATGATTTCGTAATTTTATGTAACTCAGACGGATATGATGGGCAGGCTATTAACGCTTCTATTAGTGTGTTGTTATTCCTTTGCTTGCGGGCAGCACTTGTTCGAGGTAAATAAAGGGACAATTAAGTTTAATTCCAGAGCTCCACAAGAGCTAATTCATGCGTCCTCGGATAACCTGAAAGGGGCTATAGACCTGGAGAAAAAGACCTTTGCATTTAAGATCGGGATATCTTCATTCCTTGGGTTTAACAGTCCGCTGCAGAGGGAGCATTTTAATGAGAATTATATGGAAACGGATGTCTTTCCCGAAGCGACCTATATGGGTAAGATAATAGAAGACGTGGACCTGACGAAGGACGGCTCTTATGTTGTGAGGGCTAAAGGAAAGCTAAGGATCCATGGAGTGGAGCAGGAGCGAATAATAAGATCTACGATTGTGTCGAAGCAAGGTAAATTGTTTATTGAATCGGAATTTGTTGTGTTACTTGCAGACCATAACATTAAAATACCAAAGGTGGTGTATAGCAAGCTGGCACCTGAGATAAATGTCTCCGTAAATGCTACCCTGGTGCAAAGGAACTGACACACATGTATCGGACATTACTGTTCGTTTTTTGCTTAATCCCATACCACGCTCTTAAGGCCCAAACCCCTTTTGCCAAAGAACTCTGGCTGAATGACGCCAATATTCCCGTAGGGGTCAATGACCTGGTGCATGATTCGCGGGGCTATTTATGGCTGGGCACAGAGAAGGGGCTTCACACGTATAACGGAAGAACATTCGTACAGTTTCCTGACAGTATCCAACAGCCGGTTACAGCACTAGCCAACGTGGAAGGAAATGTATATATCGGCTACCGTGATGGAAGCATAGGAGTGGTGACGAATGGGGCAGTGTCGCGAGTGACGATCCGGAACAAATCTCCCAAGTCGACCATTACTTCGATCGAAAGCAGCGGTCCGATCCTCTGGATAACGACAGAAAATGAGGGGGTATTTGTAGTGATGAATGGCGCAGGTATGCAGCTGGATACGAGAAGCGGCTTGACGGACAATTTCCTCTATAGCTCGCTGATTGCCGGAGATAAGGTGATGCTAACCACGGACCGTGGCATTAACCATATAGGGTGGGATGGAAGAAGACCAACGGTAAAAGTATTTACGACTGCGCAGGGGTTGCCTGATAACATCGTGAGAGTACTGAAGCACATAGAAGGCACGAGGTTCAGCTGGCTGGGCACGCAAGAAGGCGGGCTTGCGCTGTATGATGATGCTGACGAGACGTTTCATCGCTTCAGGATGTCGCATCAATGGGCATGGGGGCAGGTGAACGATATATTGCCACTGTCGCAGAACGAGGCTTATGTGGCGACCGAGGAAGGGTATTTGCTGAAGGTGACAAAGTATGAAGATTCCCTTGACGTTGTGCCCTTTACCTATGAAGGATTGAAGCTAAAGCGGCTGGTTAAGGACAAGGCAGGGAATATCTGGTGCGCAACGAACAAGGGGCTATTGATGAGCACTGCTCTTTATGCTGCGGAAATCCGCATTTCCCGTCCATTTGATCTGAGGAATGTCGCCTCGATTGTCTGTGACAAAAAGAGCAATCTATGGTTTACACAGAACAGGGACCTATTTCGCCTATCCCTGAATGATCCGGGGGAGCCTGTGAAAATTCTGACGGCGGCAGCGGCCATTACCTGCCTGTATGCCGATGAAGCTGATGGGCTCTGGATCGGAACCTTTGGGAAGGGGCTATTTCACTTCCGCAATAACCAGATAAAGCCCATCCGGAATATTCCAGAATTGGAAGATGGACACATATTGAGTGTGGCAGCAGCCAGTGACCGGCTCTGGATTTCGAGCTTAAACGGAGTGGAAGAGACAATTGCGGATGAATCGCTGGAGGGTGGGCTGAAACGCGTGAGGCATCATAATAAGCTATCTGGCACTGGTAGTGATTACGTATATCAGCTATATGCTGATCGGAAGCAGCACATGTGGCTTGCGACGGATGGAGGCGGCGTGTGTATGTATGATGGTAAGGACTATAAACGGTGGGATACCTCTTCAGGGCTTTCCAGCCAGGTCGTGTACAGCATCACTGAGGATGCGTTTGGCAATATTTGGGCAGGAACGCTGGAGAAAGGAGTATTTAGATATGACGGGAGCAGGTGGCAACAAATAAAGGAACTGCATGGGCTTCAGGGAACAAATATCAGCTCCCTGCGTGGAAACGGATCGGGCCAGGTGATCATAGTGAATGAAGATGGCGTGGACGAGTGGTATTCGCTAGGGAATCAATTTCGCCACTACAACCGGAGGTCAGGAATCGGCATTGACTCGACTTCAACAGTACTCAACTGCATAGCTGATGATACTGCCGGCAACGTATATGTTCCCTATGAGCATGGGTTTATTGTATTCAAGAGCCAGAACGAGCAATTTGATATAGCACCACAAGTATCCATAAATGCTATCAGTTTATTTTCTAAACCAATGATGGGTGAGCGGCAAGACTTCAAACACGATGAGAACCATATCTCCTTCAGATATGATGGCGTTAACTTCAGCAATCCTGACAGAGTGCGTTACAGATACATGCTGGAAGGCTATGACAACAACTGGATCTATACCAATGATGAGGAAATACCGTTTGCACAGCTTCCACCCGGAGATTACGTTTTCAGGGTTCAGGCATCCTTAAACAACCTGTTCGACGGAGCAAATGAGGACAGCTACTCGTTTAACATAGGAAAGCCTTTCTGGCAAAAGGCATGGTTTATTGTATTTGCGTCGCTTGCAATAGCCGGGGCGGGCATAGGCTTTATTAGGGTAAGAGAACGAGGAATCAGGGATATGTCGCGGATACAGAGAGAGAGGATGGTATTTGAATATGAGCACCTGAAGAGCCAGGTGAACCCTCACTTTCTGTTTAACAGTCTGAACACACTGGTTAACCTGATCGAAGACGACCAAAAGACTGCTGTTGATTATACTGTCCATTTATCTGACCTGTACCGCAATATGTTGTCTTACAGAGATCAGGACCTAATACTACTTGCGGAGGAGTACGAGATCATAAAGAACTATATGTATATCCAGAAGAGTAGGTTTGGAGATGCAATAAACCTACACACGGCAATACCTGACGAGGTGCTGAAAGCAAAGAAGATCGTTCCGCTTGCACTACAATTGCTGGTGGAAAATGCGATAAAGCATAATATTGTATCACTGGCACGTCCACTGACCATTAGTATTACGGCAGATGAGGAAGTGATAACAGTGAGGAACCCACTTCAGCCAAAAGCGAGCAAGGAAAAGGGAGCCGGACTTGGGCTGATAAATATCAAGAACAGATATGGACTGTTGACGAACAGGAAGCCACATTTTGGTATATCAAATAACGAATACATAGTAACGCTACCTTTATTATGAATATCCTGATCATTGAAGACGAGATACCTGCATATAAGCGCCTCAGCAAGCTGCTAAGCGAGGTGATGCCCGGGGCCAAGATACAAGCACACATAGACAGTATACAGGCCGCCGAGGAATGGTTTGGAGAGAATAAATGTCCTGAGATAGTTTTCTTAGATATACACCTTGCGGACGGATCTGCTTTTGACCTTTTGAAGAAGGTGAAGATTGACTGTCCGATCGTGTTTACCACTGCATATGATCAGTACGCTATGGAAGCATTTAAGACATCGAGCATAGATTATCTGCTGAAGCCAGTAAAAAAGCAGGACCTGGAGGGCGCCCTTCAGAAGTTCAGACAGTTTAAGGAGCTCTTTAATGAGGATGCCGCTGCAGTATTGCCGCAACTAGCTGAGTATAAAAAGAGATTTCTTATCAGATTTGGTGAGCACATAAAGACCATTTCAGTATCTGATATAGCCTATTGCTACAGCGAGAACAAGGCGACGTTTGCCAAGACATTTGATAGTCGCAATTATCCTATGGACCATAACCTTGATACGCTGGAAACATTGCTGGACCCCCAGGAGTTTTTCAGGATCAACAGGCAATACCTGATCAGTCTGAAGTCGATAGAAGAGATGAGGACTTATACCAAAGCACGGGTGATAATAAAGCTCAATCCTGCAGTGAAGGAGCAGCCTGTGGTAAGCTCTGAACGCGCTGCAGAGTTTAAAAGCTGGCTTGCTGGTGACTATAAAGGTTCGTAATCAGCCGATTGGCTTACCAAATACCCGTTCGTCGGATAGTTTTCCCATTTCGTCCTACTGTCATTTATTTGTAATAAAGTTC
>CAMPJV010000227.1 GCA_946886975.1 uncultured Taibaiella sp.
ACTCGGCGTATTTCTTGGTTACCCTTGTTGGGTTTTTTCACAACAGATCAATAATAACGGACTGGAGACCTGGCTCAGTGCGGGAACCTACGAACATCCCCAGGATTTTCTTATTGGCACATTTGCACCCGATGACGGCAGCGTTATCAAGACAACAGATACACACTCGGGACAGTATGCCGCTCTTCTACGGCATCAGCAGCATACGCCAAGTGGATATTATTTCCCAGGGCAGCTATATTACGCTACTGGAAACCTTCCGGACGTGAAGCTACAGCCTTTTGCAGCGAGGCCAGATAAGATGACCTTCTGGTATAAATATATTCTCGCGGTCACAGATACTGCAGTCGGGTATATATTTCTTACAAGATGGGATGGTACACAGCAGCAGTACATCGGTCTAGGCGCTTTTTCAACTGTTACGAGTACCCCTGTATACACGAAAGCGGTTGCGCCGATCCAGTATTTTTCAAATGATATGCCTGATAGCATCTTGATATTCTTCGCCAATGGCAGCATTTATAATATAGGCCCCACGCCTCAGGCTACGGAGCTTTACATAGATGACATTCAGCTCGAGTATCCTTCTGCTGTTCAAGACATTGCTGGCACTTCCCGCTTCAGGGCCTACCCTAACCCATTGGGCGATGTCCTTACCATAGAGCAGAAAGGCACGGGCAGCTATGAAATACGCGTCTATAATATGGCTGGAACCCAGCTCATCATCAATGAGGCAGCCACCAGCACGACCCATACTAACACAGCATTTCTGCCAAAGGGGATGTACTTCGTTACTATCCAGGATAAGGAGGGAATTGAAACTGCTACGATGATTAAGGAGTAGCGTTTGAAAATCGCTTGTTATAGTTTTCCTGCTAACGGAACCTGTTGCCTTGCGGATATTTATTAAATTGACACGATGAAAATAGTCACCGTCGTCCTGGCAGTTGTTGTGGCTCTGTCTGCCCCTGCCCTCGCCCAGGTGCCGGGTAGCGATATCAGGGACATCATCCAAAAGGAGGTCGAAAACAAAAGGAGCAAAAGCATCATTGTAGGAGTTTTACACAGCACCGGCACACAAATAATCAGCGCAGGTGTGCTCAGTGACATTGACCAGCGGCAGCGGGATGGAAATACTATTTATGAAATCGGCTCGATAACCAAGGTGTTCACAGGACTGCTTCTGGCAAACATGAGCCTCAAACAGGAAGTTCGTCTCCAGGATCTAACTGTTCAATGGCTCCCAAAAAGTGCGGAGGACAAGGGTTTATATTTTCATCGAAGCTAAAGTCAGCGCTATATCATCATCGGCAGCTATATTGCCTCCTATTACAAGAAAGGAAATGCAGAATAAATACACAACTGCCCGGCTGGTGCTGGATAACGTCGCACCAGGGGACGCTGAATTCATCTTAAGGCTTGTAAATACGGCAGGATGGTTAAGGTTTATAGGTGACAGAAACATCAGGACGGTTGAAGATGCGCGCGCGTATGTTCAGAAGATATTAGATAGCCCTCATCAGCATTATTGGGTTGTAAGGCTGCGCGAGGAGAATATCCCAGCAGGCATCATAACCCTCCTGAAGAGAGATTATTTGGAGCATCACGATATAGGGTTTGCATTCCTGCCGGAGTATGGTGGCAAAGGGTATGCCTACGAGGCGGCAGTAGCGGTGCTAGACGACACCATAAATGATCCCGCTCATAATGCGATCCTTGCAATTACTATGGCGGATAATAGCAGCTCGATAAAGCTGCTGAAGCAACTTGGGCTACGGTTTGAAAGAGAGATGACGGTGGGCGAAGAGGTGTTGCTCGTTCATGGTGTCCAGCGATAAATTGTTAGTTGACAACAAATGGATAGGTGTTACTACCGCTTTCAGCGTTCAATTTGAGTATGTATAATCCTGGTGAAACGTGGTCCAACACTATCTGTTTGGTGAAGGAATGGTCCTTTGAAGTGAATGAACCGCTGTTAATCAGCCTTGCGGTAATGTCTCTTACTTCAAAGCCTACAGTCTCATTTGCAGATAAGGTAGCGCCTATGATCGTAAATATGCCTGCATTGGGATTAGGATAGAGCTGGATGCCAGCTAGTGATGTCGTAGATCCTATTCCTAATAATATAGAAATAGTGTTCGATTGTGTCGGGCAACCGTTAGCTTCTACGCCTATTACGAAATAACTTCCATCCTGATTCGCAGTATAAGACTGCATCGTAGCCCCAACGATCAGGCCGGTATCAGAGTACCACTGATACGATACAAGGCCCTGCGGGGCTGTAAACACATTGCCAGCCTGGGTAATTGTGATCGGCGTCACAGGAAGGGGATTAACAGCCAGAGTTTGCGGTGTGCCGGTTCCGCATCCGTTTGTGGGCGTAACAGTTATATTTCCCCCGGTTGAACCCGCCGTTACCGCAATGCTGTTCCCTGTACCAGATCCAGACCAGCCTGTGGGAAGAGTCCAGTTATACGAATAGACTTCTCCTATTTCAGGAGGAACAGAATACACACCAGAGGTATTCATACATGGTGCATTATTGCCTGAAATTGAAGAAGGTTGCACTGGCGAAGTTGTACAAGATACAAGACGCGTGATATTGGCAGCAGGCAAACCTCCAGCCATGGTAAAGGTCCCTCCTAAGAAAAGCTCTGAATTATGGTGCAGGGAAGCCCTGACAACTCCGTTTGTACCTGCCCCTGCTGAGGACCAAGAAGTACCATCCCATTTGGCAAGATAGCTTATGGCTGGTAGCCCGTCTGCCGTTGTGAAAGTTCCACTTGCATAGAGCACTCCACCATACGAGACCAGACTGACAACTCTCATCGCGGGAGGACCGGTAAAACCGCTTCCCAAGGCTGACCAAGATGTGCCGTCCCATTTTGCTACGTGGTTAGCAGCCACTGTGCCTGCAGAATCGAAGCATCCTGCTGCATATAGCTCACCATTATGGACCGCCAGAGCAAAAACGGGATTATTTGTTCCGGCCCCTAGCGCCGTCCAGGTCGTTCCATCCCATTTAGCTATGTTTCTTATTGGTTGATTTGGCCCGAACTCGCCCCCTGCATAAAGGGCACCATTATGAACTACGAGTGACGTGACTTTGTATCCCAGTCCACCTGCAACTGACGACCAGCTCGTGCCATTCCATTTAGCGATACTCGATTCTGATACTCCTCCAGCTTTGTCAAACTTGCCCGCAACATACAGTTCTCCATTGTATACAGCTAAAGCCAGCACTGAAGAGTTGCTAGAGATACCTACATCCCCAATACCTACGCCGAGTGCTGACCACGTTGTCCCATCCCACCTTCTGATATTACGCTCATAAGAGTTCACAGATCCGTCGTTAAACAGACCTCCTAAATATAGGAACCCATCATACTCCACGAGCGCACTGATGGCCGGCCAAGCGGCAGTATAACTGTTTAAAGGCATTCCCAAATCCACAGAATCCCAGGTGGCACCATTCCATTTAACCAATTTTCCATAAGAATTACCACCGCCTGCATAAATGTCACCATTGTACAGTGTAAAACTATTTATTTCAGGAGTGCTGCCTGCTGGCGCAAAGTTTTGTGAGAAAGCCAAAAAGCCAGGCAGCGAAAGGAAGAACACTAAAATAAGGCGAAGGACGTAACGGGAATTATTCATATAAGTTGTAGGTATTTAGTAGGAAGACGGCATAACTTGAAAAAAGGTTTGCATTTGTATAAAGGTAATCCTGTTTCAGAAACAATCGACTTGAAATGCTGGTACAGAAGAAGGAGTTGCCGTGTGCACTTTGACGCTGGTGGTCGTAAACTATTTCAATATGCGAAGGCGGATGGGAAGTGAAAGATAAATGCGATTATCTGCGAGGACGAGGAGGCCAATTAGCAGCTCTTTTGGACGTAATTCATCGGTGGAGTTTCAGATGCCTATGCTGAATTAAATAAACGAAAGAAATATCAAAAATAAGGGCTCGCAAGACGGAAAGTGGCGCATCGCGACCGTTACTTCGCCTTGTAAAATCACTTTAATCATTCTCTGCATGCAGGGAGTCAATATAGCCGAACGGCAATTCGTTTGATCCACTTTAAAGAAAAAGCTCTTTGACAGATTGGGAACAGGAATGAATGAAGGCGCACGCATGTGATTGCCAGGAGGCAAAGGAGGCAAGCGCCACATCTGCAGCTATTGTATTGTAAATTCAAAAGAGTCAATGTTCCGATGTTACCATGTCTTGTAGATCTCCCGGCAACCGGTGAGGTACATATCATGGTATCCCTCCATTGCTGCCATCTGCTTCTTTACTTCTTCAGTCTTCTGAGTGTACTGCTCGAAGAACTGTTCGTAGGCAGACAGGCTCTCGTAGCTTGATACCATGATGACCCTGTTATACTGTCCGGTCACATCCGACATGATATTTACTACTTCGGGCCTTCCAGCCATAGCTTCTTTAAATTTCTTAGCAAACTTAGAAGCCATCCCAGGCTTGCAGACAAAGATGTCGTGAACGATAATCATAAATATAGTTTTTACTAAAGTTAGGATTTATTGGTATACGATGAGGCTTAGGGGAACATCAAAAATGCAATGGCCTCGGACGAGTCAGGATTCCATCACGGATTGGCAGCAGACCCTTAGCAGAGTGTCGTCAGAGTGTCGTCAGA
>CAMPJV010000228.1 GCA_946886975.1 uncultured Taibaiella sp.
CCTTTCACGATCTGCAACAGATAAGGTTCAGCGAACACTTTGAAATCTGCCGGGCTTAGCATACCGCTCCAGCTATCGAAAACCTGTAGTACGTCCGCCCCTGCTTCCGCCTGCGCGTTTAGGTAGGTTATCGTGACATCGGTGATCTTTTGTAGTAATTGGTGTGCCAGGCCGGGGTAAGAAAAACAGAACTGCTTTGCCTTATCGAAGGATTTGCTCCCTTTTCCTTCTACCATATAGCAAAGTATAGTCCATGGAGCTCCCGAAAATCCGATCAGCGGCACTCTGTTATTAAGTTCCCTTTTTGTGAGTTTCAGAGCATCAAATACGTACGATAGGCGGCCCTCTGCTTCGTCTGTAATAAGAGCATCAATATCCTCTTGTCCCTGGATAGTCCTTGGCAGCAAGGGCCCTTTCCCTTCTTCCAGTAACACCTCCAGCCCCATTGCCTGGGGAATAACAAGAATGTCTGAAAAAAGTATGGCTGCATCTACCCCCACCTGGTCAATTGGCTGCAGGGTTATCTCACAGGCAAGTTCCGGCGTCTGCACCCTGGTAAAGAAGTCATACTTTGCCCGCAGCTTCATATAGTCTGGGAGGTATCTTCCCGCCTGCCGCATCATCAATACTGGCGGACGCGCAACTACCTCTCCCTTTAACGCCCTTAATAATAAATGTTCTCCCTCCATCAATATTTGTTCTTGTCGTGCTTTTTATTGTAGTAATCAATTATGTGGTCAATATATAGTATAGGGTCTGGCGTTGGACTTACAATCACTTCATTTGCGAATGACCGCAGGCTTGCAGCTGTAAATTGCCCAACAGCAAAAAGCGTGGCTTCCTTCCGGACCGCATTAACAGAAATGAAACTCTCCACTGCACTAGGGCTAAAGAATACAACCCCGTCATAGTCTTCTGTTACCACCGTCGGAGTCAGAGCGGTATGATATACTTCATGGGTGTGGACCTTTATCCCGGCACCTGTCAGAATATCTGGTATTTGCTTCAAATGAAGGTTTCCTGTAAAAAAGTGCACCTCGTCTGTCTGATTGTCGTCAAGGATCTTCTGTGCGAGCACGAAAGCATTATCAGCTACACCAATTACTTCTGCACCTGGTAAGTGCGTTTGCACAGATCTAAGGGTCCCCCGGGACATACAGTAAATACCCCAATCTGCCGTATCGGGTGAGCTGCTGGCAACAGAATGGACGGCGCTGGCGCTGGTAAACACTACCGTACTCCGCAGCTTTGAAAGATGAGATACTGATTGTAATATCTGTTCGGCGGACAATGAACTTATAGTAATGAAGGGAATGGCAATGATACTAACAGAAGAAGCGCGTGCTTTTTCGATCAGGCTCTCGTCGATAACCCGGGTAACCAATATTCTAGCTTTACACTCCTGCATTCTTGAATTTCTCCACCAGCTTCTGCCCCCCGTTGTTTAGTATCTCCTTTGCTGCCACAGCGCCAAGCGACAAAGCTTCGTCGATCGGGACCTGCTTGCTTACCTCCGCTTTTTCTTGCCCATCAGGTGAAAGGACATTTCCCCGAAAAACCACTTTATCACCTTCTATAACAGCAAGCGCACTAATAGGTGTAGCGCAACCACCCATTAGCGCACTCAAAAAATCGCGTTCCACCTTTGCGCATAACACCG
This sequence comes from uncultured Taibaiella sp., assembly GCA_946886975.1. The sequence goes on from CAMPJV010000228.1 coordinate 1,661, forward strand.
TGGGTGCATCATTCAGCGAATGGGTTACCTCCTTGGTGTGCTCACTGTTCTCTCGGCAAACGACCATGATAGCTCCCTGTGCAGGCGCTGGTAACATCCAGTCTAGCTCTATTGCATTGCAAGGCCGTAAGCCTGTCCTGTCAAGACCTGCAGCTGCAAATATGGCACCTTGCCATGGTTCTTGCTGTACCTTCTGTAACCTGCTGTTTACATTGCCGCGGATTGGTTCAATGTTGTGGTTAGGAAACCGGTTCAGCCATTGCGCTTTCCGGCGAACACTGCTTGTCGCTATAGTTACTAACGTGTTGGCTGCATCGACTAAACTAAATTCACCCTTAGGAACAAAAACATCCTTGTAGGAAGCTCTTTTCAGAACTGCCACCTGGACAATACCTGTTGCAAGTTGTATCGGTACATCCTTCATCGAATGCACCGCCAGGTCTATTCTGTCATTTAGAAGGGCCACATCGAGTGCTTTTGTAAATATCCCTTGCACTCCAAGCTGATATAATGGCGTCTTAAGATCAATATCTCCTTCTGATTTAATATATACAAGCTCGCATTCATGCCCTTGCTCCTCCAGCAATCGCTTTACCTCATTAGCCTGCCAGAGGGCCAGTTGGCTCTCACGCGTACCGATTCTGAGCTTCCCTTTCATGGCTATTAACCTATGAGATCATTGATAGCGGCGATGTAATGACAACCTCTGTTATCCTTCGATTGCAGCTTTACAGCAGTATTGTTTATTACTCTCTGAATTTTCTGACTGTTTATAATAGAAGTGTCGACAGGGCTATTCTGCATAAGGGGACAATATTCGATCTGATGCAGCTTTTCCTTTATTGCCAGCAATACCGGGACATGTTTCCTTGACGCTACCCATCCTTGAAACTCTGATATATGCTCTGCTATTATCTCAAGTGCCCGCGGAACTTCCGCCTCCCGTTCACGCAGACTTTCATCTTTAATACGGGACAGCTCGTCTACATTAAGCAGGCTTGTATGTGGCAACTTTGCGGCCTCTGGATCCACGTTATACGGTATAGAGAGGTCGATGATCAGTTTTTCTGATCCATCCTGCAGGTCCGACAGGTTTATGATCGTGCTCGGCGAATTGGTTGACGTGATAATAATGTCAGCTTCAGCAATTCCACGGGAGAGCTCTTCCATTGCACAATACTTAAGACCAAGCTCGTCCGCCAACCTGATCGCTTTGTCCGCGGTCCTGTTTATAAGTTTTACGTTTCTGTTGTGCAGGTAGTCTACAATGTTTTTGCACGTATTTCGCCCTAACTTACCTGTTCCGATCAGTAGTATCTTTTTCTGCTTGTAGTCTTGTACATTGTCCTTTATATACTGTATCGCGGCGAACGAAACCGAAACAGTCCCTCCACTAAGCCTGGTAGTTGTTCTGATCGCCTTTGAAGATTGCAACGCACTGTTCACAAGACGCTCCATGTACGGGCCTATTAAGCCGTGCGCTTTTGAGAATTTCGCTGCCTGCCTCACCTGGCCAACGATCTCGTAGTCGCCCAGTACCTGCGAATCCAGGCCAGCGGTAACATGAAAGAGATGCTGAATGGCATTTACTCCTTGCTTTGTATAAGCGAGTTCCTGGAAGACTTGTTGTGAACTCGTGCTCTCTGAACAGATAAGTTCAGTCAGAATTTCCTGATCTGCAGCAACCGCATATATCTCCGACCTGTTACATGTAGAGAGGATAAGGCATTCTTTCAGTCCTAAGGCTGATGCCTTTTCTAAGATCCTTTTGTATTGCTCATTATTTATTGAAAAGCTGCCACGTATTGTAGCATCTGTCTTCTTATAATTTATACCTGATATCCAAAAATCAGAAGTACATTTCTCCACTAAGCCACCCAAATTTATTTGCTGCAAAAGTACTTTCTCATTTTTCCATCGGGCCTCGATAAGTGTCACGCCAATGTAAATTCATGACATAACCACTCTCATTTTCACCCAGTTGTTTTCCTTTGCATGCGCATCTGGAGGAGTAGAATTTTGAGCACAACGGCAAAACAGGCATTGGTTCTAATGAACCTTGGATCTCCGGCATCCACACAACTTTCTGATATAAGGGACTATCTGGCGGAGTTCCTGATGGATAAAAGGGTCATTGATTACCCGTATTTGCTAAGACTGCTGCTGGTCAGGGGAATCATAGTGCCCTTCCGTGCACCGCAGACTTCAAAAGCATACCAGTCGGTCTGGACGGAAGAGGGTTCGCCTCTTATCAACATAACACGGCACCTGCAGGAGGCAGTCATGAAGAAGGCGGACGTGCCGGTAACAATTGCTATGCGGTATGGGACGCCCAACATCAAGCAGGCTTTTGAAAAACTGAGTCGGGAGCATCCTGAATTACAGCAGGTTGTCCTTTTACCTCTGTATCCGCACTATGCGATGTCAAGCTATGAGACAGCGGTTGTACAGGCACAAGAGGTTTACAAAGGAGGCAACTATGGTTTCTCCTTGGACACGATACAGCCATTCTATAGCGAGCCTGGCTATATCACAGCGTTGTCTCAAAAGATAGCTCCTTCCCTACAACAGGAATATGACCACATCCTTTTCAGTTATCACGGGATTCCGGAAAGTCACATTACCAAAGGTGATGTAACAAGTACACATTGTTTAAAGTCAGACAGTTGCTGCTCTGTTGACTCTCCAGCCCACAAACAATGCTATCGTCACCAGTGTTATGTTACCACGAAACTGATTACAGAACGTCTTAACATACCAGGTAACAAATACACACTCTCCTTCCAGTCAAGGCTTGGCAGGGCTGAGTGGCTGAAGCCTTACACTTCAGAGTTGCTTACCCAACTCCCGTCAAGGAGCACTAAAAAACTGCTGATCGTATGTCCGGCCTTCGTTAGCGATTGCCTTGAAACATTGGAGGAGATTGCGGAGGAAGGAAAAGAGCTGTTTCTTCATGCTGGCGGCGAGTCTTTCACCATGATACCATGCCTCAATAC
>CAMPJV010000229.1 GCA_946886975.1 uncultured Taibaiella sp.
GGGAATAACGGGGAGCAGTTCTTTATAGTGCTGGCGGGGACAGAGCGAGTATACGTGGATAATGTACTGATGGAACGTGGTGAGAATGCCGACTACATCATTAATTATAACACTGCTGAGGTAAGCTTTATGCCCCGGAGGATGATAACAAAGGACTCGAGGATACAGGTGGAATTTGAGTACCAGGACAGGAACTACCTGAACAGCCTGATATATGCATGGGATGAGGTGCAGATAGGGGAGAAGTGGAATGTGCGGGTGAATGCATACTCTAACCAGGACGCGAAGAACCAGCCATACCTGCAGAACCTGACGGGCGAGCAGAAGCGGTTTCTCGGAACCATTGGGGATTCTATACAGTATGCCTTCTACCCGAATATAGTGCTGGACACCTTTGCTCCTAATAAGATATTGTATAAGCTCATCGACAGTACGATAAACGGAATAGTCTATGACTCGGTATTTGTCTATAGCACTAATCCTGATAGTGCGATCCATAATTTGTCCTTTGCTTTTGTAGGGCAGGGTCGGGGAGACTATATTATCTCCACGAGCAATGCTAACGGAAGGGTGTATGACTGGGTGGCGCCTGTGAATGGAAGACCTACGGGAAGCTTTGCGCCGGTGCAGCTATTGGTGACTCCAAAGAAACAGCAGGTATTTATAGTAACTACTAACTACAAGATCGACTCGCTGAAGAACCTGAATGTAGAGGTTGGGGTGAGCAACGCCGATCCGAACCTGTTCTCGAAAGTGAACAATGAGACCCACTGGGGAGGGGCAACGAAGATCCATTATAAAGAAGCACGACCATTTGGCAAAACCGATACACTGGGCAGAAGGAAGTGGAGGTGGGAGAATGAGGTGTCTTATGAATATGTACAGGATAGGTTTAAAGCCATCGCGCCGTTCAGGAATGTAGAGTTTGGAAGAGACTGGAACGTGCCGCTGCTGGGGCCTAAGCCGGACGAGCACCTCGTATATGCCACTACGAGATTAGGAAACCAGAAGGCGGGAACGGCTGCCTATAACTTCTCTTACTACCAGAGAGGAACGGAGTACGTCGGCACCAGGAACATACTGGCCTACGACTACAGAGATAAACGAGTAAGGGCGGGATTTATAGGCAATATGCTGAATGCTACTGATACCTTCCAGTACTCAAGGTTTTTGAGGCCATCTGTGTACGCAGAGTATCATCTGAAGGAGCTGATGAACACGTACATCGGTGGAAAGTATGAGGTGGAACACAATGAGATAAACGGGAAAATAGGAGACACCCTCCTTCCGACAGCATTCTCGTTTGACATAGCGACGGCTTACTTGAGAACTTCCGAGCTGCAGAAGGCGAGATGGGGACTCAGCTATTTTACCAGGAGAGACAGAACCCCGTGGAGGCACCAGTTCGTGCAAAGGAACCATAGTAACAATGTTGACCTAAAGCTGGGCTTGTCTCAGTGGGAGAATCACCTGATCAACTTCACTGGTACGTACAGGCAACTGGTGGTAGATGATACTACACTTAGCAATCTGAAGCCAGAGGAGACATTGCTGGGCAGGCTGGAGTATACGGGTAACATAGCTAGTAATGTGGTTTCCGTAAACACGTTGTATGAGTTTGGATCAGGGCAGGAACAGAAGAGGTCGTACACTTTCGTTCCGGTGCCGGCGGGTCAGGGGCAGTATACGTGGAATGACTACAACGGTGACGGGGTAGAGCAGGTAAACGAGTTTGAGATAGCGCTGTACCCTGACCAGAGGAAGTATGTTAAGGTATACACCCCAACCAATGAATACGTGAAGGTGAACTATGTGAATTTCAACTTCAGCCTGAACCTGGAGCCTGGGTATTTGTGGGAAGGTAAGGACAAGAAGAGATGGCAGAAGTTTGTTTCCCGGTTCTCCACGCAGTCGTCCATGCAAATAAGCAACCGCCTTTTAGCCAATGAAGGCATAAGGGCTTACAACCCTTTTATTGATGTGCTCCGGGACGAGTCGATCATACTAACCAACAGCTCCTTCAGTAACAGCTTCTTCTTCAACCGGACGAGCGCGGTGTGGGGTCTGGACTATAACCTGCTGTACAATGTCGGCAAACAACTGCTCACTTACGGAGTGGAAGGAAATCAAAGCCAGCAGCACCTGTACAAACTAAGGTGGAACATTACAAAGCCCATTATGGTGAGCCTTGCAGCCAAGCACGGTGACCGGGCCTATGAATCTGCGAGAGACGACAACCGGACCTATAAAGTATATAATGTAGCGGGTGAGCCATCTATTACATGGCTGCACAGATCAGTTCTCAGGATAACTGCGGGTGGTAAATATGAGGAGCGGAACAACAAAGCAGAATATGGCGGAGAGACAGCCGTTATAAAGAGCGCTAACCTGGAAGTGAGGTATAGCAAGCCGACGATCGGGCTAATACAGGCGAGGGGCACCTATTCTAACATTGACTTTAACGGCAAGACGACAGATCCCGTTGCCTTTATCATGCTTGATGCCCTTCAGAAAGGTGGCAACTACCTTTGGTACATGAACTGGGAGCGGCGCGTGGGGAAAGGCATAGAGATATCGCTGGAATATGAAGGAAGGAAGCCCGGGGAGGGGTCAGTTATCCATACCGGCAGGATGTCTGTGAGGGCTATTCTCTAAACTGTGTGTTGCACGCACTAGCGCTTCATCCATACAGTTACACCGAAGTATAAGCGAAGTTAGGTCTCTATAATGTCTCTAAAAGGTCTCTATAAGGTCTCTATAAGGGTGGGGGTTAGTCAGCTCCCATGCGCCTGAATCTTACAGCCATGTAGCGCCTCCCTCGAGGGCACAGTTTTATGTATATCTTTATCACTGAAATTGTTACGATTTTTGGACTTACACATATTAGATGATTGAGGTTAAGAATATACGCAAGAGCTTTGGAGATAAGATAGTGCTGGACGACGTGTCTGCTATAATGGAACCAGGCAAGACCAACCTGATCATAGGATCGAGTGGAAGTGGGAAGACCGTATTTATGAAATGTATGGTGGGGCTCCTGAAGCCCGACTCAGGGAATATACTATACGAAGGGAAAGACCTTACAAACATTGACCCCCAGGACCTGAAGGAGATCAGGACCCAGATCGGGATGCTCTTCCAGGGGTCGGCGCTATTTGACAGCATGACGGTGGAAAACAACGTGCGGTTCCCGCTGGATATGTTTACCAAAACGACAAAGAAAGAGAAACTGACCAGAGTAAATGAGGTGCTTTCCAGGGTGAACCTGGAGGGAGCTAATAAGAAATTCCCGGCTGAGATAAGCGGAGGTATGAAGAAGCGGGTGGCATTGGCGCGGGCACTGGTACTGAACCCCAAGTATCTCTTCTGCGATGAGCCTAACTCCGGTCTTGATCCCCAGACGTCGCTAGTGATTGATAAGCTGATCAAAGAGCTGACGCTTGAGTTCAATATGACCACCATTATTAACACCCATGACATGAACACGGTGATGGAGAGCGGGGATCACATAGTATATATGCACAAAGGGAAGAAGAAATGGGAAGGCTCAAGCCGGGACATCATCTTCAGTGAGGACCAGGATCTGAATGAATTCATATTTGCCTCTGAGTTTCTGACAAAGGCAAAAGAGATGAGTAAAATGGAGGCCGAGGGCAAGGTTTAATGACGAAAAGCCTAACCATGAAGGTTCTTGGGCCGGATTAGAGGAAAGGGTGAGGAATGGGGTGAAAAAAATGTCATGGAAAAGTTGGGTGATAGCTAAAGAATTGTTAACTTGGTATTACAGAAAACGAAAAAGCCGGTAGAAACCGGCCTTCTGAATCTAGAATTGATTACCCATTACAAACTTTAAGTATCGGATTGATTACCCATTACATCTTAAGTAGGTTAAATGTGCTGTTCTTCTAACGGCACATTTTCTTTTATAGTACTGCTTTGATATTCTTTAACATTTCTGGTCTTCTAACAAATAAGACGCTGACTTTCAAAGAAACGTTGGTACGACTACCATATTTTTCATCTTAGCCGAAGCAAAGCTAATTACAAATTTGTGAATGCCCCCTTTTAAACTAATTTTGCGGCCAATATTTACAAATAATTAGGAAATCATGGCAGTTTTAGTCAATAAAGGTTCAAAGGTTATCGTGCAGGGATTTACTGGTACAGAAGGAACTTTCCATGCCGGGCAGATGATTGAGTACGGTACCAATGTAGTGGGTGGCGTGACACCTGGAAAGGGTGGGACAAAACACCTGGACAAGCCAGTATTCAACACTGTGGACGATGCAGTAAAAGGTACCGGGGCGGACGTGTCCATCATATTTGTGCCTCCTGCGTTTGCGGCCGATGCTATCATGGAAGCTGCTGAGGGGGGTATTAAAGTTATCATTTGTATTACAGAAGGCATCCCTGTTCAGGATATGGTAAAGGCGCGTGAGTTCATCAAAGGCTACAACTGCCGCCTGATTGGTCCAAACTGCCCGGGAGTGATCACGGCGGGTGAGGCAAAGGTGGGTATTATGCCAGGCTTTGTATTTACACCAGGGACAATAGGTATTGTGTCAAAGTCAGGCACGCTTACATATGAAGCGG
>CAMPJV010000230.1 GCA_946886975.1 uncultured Taibaiella sp.
AGGAATAATATTGAAATCAGCTAGTCGAAGTCCGGGACACTCCCGGACTTCACTAGACACTCCCGGACTTCACTATTTCTGTTGCAGGCGCTTATGCAGTGAGTCAGCAATTGAGAAATAATTACTACTTTCCCAGATACAAGATTAGATTGCCACCTGTACAGTCATACACGGAAGAAGAACTGGTCCTTGCCTTGAAACAGCAGAGCAGGGATGGCTTCAACTACCTGTATGCAAACTATTCTGCAGTATTATTCGGAGTAGTAAAGAGGATCATTCCGGACGAGGACACCTCCGCCGATGTGCTGCAGGAGGCCTTCGTAAAGATATGGAACAACATAGCCAGGTACGATCCTGCGAAAGGAAGACTTTACACCTGGATGATCAACATCACCAGGAACACCGCCATAGACAAGCTGCGTTCCAGGGGCGAGATCATGAAACGAAAGATCTATAACGGGGAAGAAATCGTAGATAATGTATCTGCCAGCCTCAGTACCGAGCAGCAGACAGATGCAATAGGGCTCAATAACATCGTCGCAGACCTGAAACCTGAGTACCAGGCTATTGTACAACTTGCGTACTACCGGGGCTATACGCTGGACGAAGTGTCAAAAACCCTTGGAATACCATTAGGAACAGTAAAGACGCGCATGCGCCATGCGATCAAACTATTAAGAGAAAAATTCAGCAGTTAGGCTGTGAATACAAAAGACTACATAGAATCCGGCATCCTTGAAGCATACGTGCTCGATGCGCTCCCCCTGGAAGAAAGGTTGGAGGTAGAGGCCAACATTGCCCGCTACCCCGAGCTTGCCGCCGAGCTGAAAGCCATCGAGGAGGGGATGCTTACCGTTGCAAAAGCAGGAGCTCAGGAGCCACCCTCACACCTGAAGCAGCAGATATGGGACACCATAGCATCGGAAACATCTGTCGGCCACAAAGAACTTAATGGGTGGCGTGCAGGCGCTAACGTGCAGCCCCCCCCCGCCCCGCCTGCAAGATCGGCATACTGGCAACGGGCGGCCATCTGGATAGCACTGGCCGGAAGCCTGGCGGCCAACTACTACCTCTGGACGCAAAACAATCGACAGGAGCAACAACAGCTCGTCATGAGAAGCGACATGGAGCAGATGCGGCGTTATACAGACGCGCTTGCCCATGCAGTGGAAAGCTACAGCACTGAGAAAGACATGATGGCCGATACCACCATGCAGCCGGTTATCATGAAGACCATGCAGCCGGGACACGCCATGGCTGCCACTGTTTATTGGGGTAAGAATGACGGATCAATATACTTGTCCATCCAGAAGCTGCCGCCTCCTCCACGCGGCATGCAATACCAGATGTGGATGATACAGGATGGTAAACCCGTAAGCATGGGAATGATAGACAACAATATCATAGCTACCGGTACCATTACCAAAATGCCAATGACGGTAAAGGAAAGCCAGGCCTTCGCTATTTCGCTGGAGAAAGAAGGCGGCAACGAAACACCAACGGAAGTACAGGTGCTGGGAAAGACCTCCTGATGCCAGAACAAGTCAGCCTTTGAACGTCACAATGAAAGCAGCATCAGCGACGCTGTGTTGAGAATGTAGTGATTTACTATAAGCAGGTGCCGAATAGGCTTCTGCGACCCTTTTCTGATAAGTACCTCTTCTGGTATCTGCTGATCCCGGAATAGCTGAGCAGCCAGCCACACTGCAAAACCAGAGGCTGTAGGATACTCACCGGTAAGATGTTTAAAAGCCGCAACAGACGTTTGCTCAGGGAAGATGCTGAGCGCTTCATGATACAGAGGCTGAAAGGTTACATCCCCATTCATGCCACAGATCACAACGTCTATATCTGCCGCTGCAAGCCCATGTCTTTCCAGCAGCGCGCTGATCTCAGTCGGCAGCATTTCAGGTGTAGGTTCCTTCAGCATCTTCACCTCCCTCAGCGAGCAGATGGAATTATCCGGACTACCCGAAAGGGTAAAAAATGCGGTGCCCTCCCCTCCTATGGTGCCCTTCGTCTGGTCATGCGTCAGCAGCTCCAGGCTGTTGGGCAGCTCCTTCTTCCAGTAGTGCACCTTGCTCTTCACAATAAAGTAGTCAGGCGTCATTTCATCCATGCAGCCCACTAATACAGTATTGACCCTCCCATCTTCATCAAGCAGTAGTTGTGCATCCAATAAAGAAAGCTCCAGCGAAAAGCCCCTGTTCACATAGGTCTGGTTATAGCCGGTGCATTTAGTCTGCATAGCCAGCCAGCCGTTGGCGGAGTTGTACGTAGACTGTATGAAAGAGGTGGGGTTCAACGCCTGTTCCTCCATGTTGATCATGTCCTTCAGGAAGCGCTCCATATCGGTCATGCTGCCCAGGCCTGTCCCGGTAATAATGGCATCCGGCGTCGTCACACCAGCCAATTCCAGGGCTTTCATGCCGGTGCTTATCCCCATCTTCATCAGCCTGCTCATCCTGCGTATAGCTACAGGGTTGATATACTGCCTGTAGTCAGGATCTGCTACGAACAGCTTCCCTTCGCCACTGCTCACCACCGGCTTCAGGAACTGGGACGGATCGAAGCTGTGCTGTGGGGATATGGCACATGCGGAAAGTATATACACCGGTTTCATCATGCCTTGCTGAAGATCAAAGAAACATTATTCCCCCCAAAGCCAAAAGAATTGCTCAGGACATGATCGAAAGAGAGGTTGTCAACGAGAGAGGTAACTGGCGTAATTGTCAGCTCCTCCATCTGTGTAGTGAAGTTAAGATTAGGATATACGACCCCTTGCTCCATGGCCCATATACTAAAGATGGCCTCTATCGATCCTGCTGCGGCCAGTGTATGTCCCGTATACGGTTTGGTGCTGCTAAAGTAAGGTGCGTTCGTGCCGAACAATCGTTCTATTGCCAGACCTTCAGAAGCATCATTGTTAAGCGTAGCTGTTCCGTGGGCGTTAATGTAACCAATAGCCTCCGGCCTTAGGCCAGCCTTTTCCAGCGCCTGCTCCATGGTACGGAGAGCGCCTGCCCCGTCTGGTGAGGGAGCGGTAGGATGATAGGCATCGTTGGTATTACTGTAGCCGCTGAACACGGCAATGATCTCAGCGCCTCGGGCAATAGCATCTGCTTCTTTTTCCAGCATCAGGTAGCCCGCCCCTTCGCCCAGGTTCAGTCCCTGCCTCTGCTGATCGAAGGGCTTGCAGGGCTCCTTATCCACGTTCTTTAAGGAAAGAAATCCGTTTACAGTAAACCTGCTCATGGCATCGCAGCCGCCGCATATCGCCCTTTCCACTATCCCCTGCCTTATCATTCTCGCTCCCAATATCAGGGCATTAGCAGATGAAGAACAGGCCGTGCTTAATGTAGCCATCCATGGCTTGAAGCCAAAGTAGTTGGCCACATTCTGAGTGCTCTCGGCGCAGTCCAGTGTATCAATATATTGAGTGAAGTATCCCTCCTCCTTGTCAGATATGAACTCCATGTACATGTTCTCTACGGAACACATACCCCCAACGGTATTCGCGTTTATAAAGGCAAAGCTGTCGTCTTTAAGGAGCGCCTTGTCCACACCCTTCAGCAGCTCCCTCATAGCTATAAGGGCCAGCAGTGTGGTTCGTGTATATCCGTTGTCGCCCGAAGGCAGCCCAAGGAAATGAGCCAGCTCCTCGTCGCTCATCTTCACTTCGCCCATTACGAACTCAGGCGCATGAACAGTCTTCAGGTATTGAGGATGCTGCAGGCCGGACCGGGCAGCAATGAGCGCCCGCAAGTGGTCGTCCTTACCCAGACCCAACGCGGAAAAAACACCAATAGAAGTGACGACAATACGATCCGTCATCCGGTCAGAAGGAGTTAGGCTTTCTGATGCTGCTGAATGTACTCAGCCATCGTTTGTACAGAGGAAAGTACTTTCCGGCCTTCACGTGCGTCTTCTATCTTAATGCCATAGTTACGCTCCAGCAAAACCATCAGCTCAAGCGAGTCAATGCTGTCAAGACCCAAACCTTCACCAAACAAAGGCGCGTTATCGTCGATCTCTTCCGGCTTCATGCCCTGCAGGTTCAGACTTTCTATGATCTGCTGCTTGAGTTTCAGTTTCAAATCTTCCATAAGAATTATCAAATGTGCCGCAAAAATAGGTATTAGTTATTAGTTGTCAGCTTGTAAATGACAATATATTTAGAAATGCGGCTCGCAAAGACGCCCGCCGGCTCAGAATGCTGACCTGCCGCTCTAGAAGCTCAGAACGGTTGTGAACTGCGCCCGCTCCCGTTTCCTGGTGGCTACGTGCCAGTTGCCGCCGTAGCTGATCGTAGCAGGTACCAGTTTGCCACTGATCTCTTTTAGGCGCACCTTCATCTTCACATCAAAATCGTAGACCCATGTCTTGTAAGAAAGGGAGTAATCCCTTGCTACGATGGCGTAGTCCGATTTCCGGAACCAGGTAGAAAGCTCGTTATATATCACCTTTCCCTTGTAATCCTCTTTAGGAACAGCGGTGAACAGATAGCAATCCTCTCCACCATATTCCACGAACATGATCTTGAAGTCGTACATCTTAGCTATCTCCGGGTCAAAAATGGCGGCCTTGTTG
>CAMPJV010000231.1 GCA_946886975.1 uncultured Taibaiella sp.
ATATAGGAGAGAGCTTTTCTTCTATCGCGGGTATTGGTTCGGTAAGCTTCGAGGCGAGCCTGCTTTCCCTGCTCACCGCACTAAGTTTGTCTGACACCGGCACAATGAGCAGAAGGGTGGCTATAATGGCTGCGTAGATGAGGCCGTTGATAAGTCCAGGGCCCATGCCGAACAGTTTATTAATAAAGTTCTCATGAGTCTCGCCAGGCAAGGCCGAAAGAATCCACCTGACGATGAAGCCGGCAATGAGTCTGAAGATGAAGAATGTGAGTATGAAAGCCAAGGGAGTAGTCCAGATGCTTTCCGGGGCAAGATACTTCTCTATCCATCTGACAGCGTAAGGGTAGTACATGAAGGTGAGCACAAGACTGCCCAGCCAGCTAAGCAGCTCCATGATGCCAAGAATGAAGCCACGCTGATATCCGCCCCAAACAGACAAAATGATAATTAGGATCAGTAGTCCATCAATAAAGTTCATGAGACGTAATTATCCCTTAAGACATAAAAAACCTGCCAGATGAAGTTAATAATCTGAACTTTGCTACTGAGGTCAATTAACAAAATGGGTAAAACTAACATGACTCATTTCTCGTTAATAGACCAAACCAGAGAGAGATGCAATACCTGAAGATTTATACTGTCATATTCGGTATGGTATTATTGGCACAATGTACCAGTGCACAAAAGAACAAGGCCATGACTACAGATCAAAAGAATCCTTACTACAGCAGAACAGATACCACGCCTTTAAAGGTGGACAACGCGGAATGGAAGAAGATCCTCCCTTCTGAGGTATACAACATTGCCAGAGAGAAAGGCACGGAATGGGCGTTTAGTGGTAAATACTGGAATGCTGACGAGAAGGGGGACTACTACTGTGCGGTATGCGGGAACCACTTATTTAAGTCTGACGCTAAGTTTGCAAGCTCCTGCGGCTGGCCGAGCTTCTATGAGGCAATCAGGCCAAACAGTGTGCGCTATATTCCCGATCATTCGCATGGAATGGATAGAATAGAAGTGGTATGTGGCAGGTGCGACTCTCACCTCGGGCACATCTTCGATGACGGCCCTCCTCCTACTTATAAGAGGTTTTGCATGAACTCAGCAGTGCTGGAGTTTGAACCGGGGAACAAATAGAGCCAAGTAAACGGCAATCCTGTAAAGTGCATCTGCGGCATCTTGAGATTAGCCCTTATTTTGCACCAGGTAAAGAGGTGTAAAAGATGACCAGGAAGGAGCGCTTTGAATATGTAATTAACTGGTTCCAGGAATATATGCCTGATCCGGAGACGGAGCTGAATTATTCCAATCCTTATGAACTGCTGGTTGCTGTAATACTATCTGCGCAGTGCACGGACAAGAGAGTGAACATTGTGACCCCTCCATTGTTTGAAAAGTTCCCTACACCAGAGCTTCTGGCAAAGGCGGAATTTGATGATATCAATCCTTTTATAAAGTCTGTAAGCTTTGCCAATAACAAGACAAGGCACCTGATGGGGATGGGGCGAATGCTGGTGGAGGAGTTTAGCGGAGAAGTGCCGGATAATGTGCAGGACCTGGAAAGACTGCCAGGGGTGGGTAGAAAGACCGCGAATGTGATAACATCTGTCATACACCAGCAGCCTAACATGGCCGTAGATACGCATGTATTCCGGGTCTCGGCAAGGATAGGGCTGACCCTCAATGCCAAGAACCCTTTGCAAACGGAAAAGCAGCTCATTGCCAAAATACCCAAGGAGCTTATTCATAAAAGCCATCACTGGCTGATACTACATGGAAGATATATATGTGTGGCAAGGAGGCCAAAGTGCGAGATCTGCGGCCTGAGGCCAGCCTGCAAGTATTACCAGACTGATATGAAGTACGTGGTAAAGGAGGAACTGGAACCGCTGACGGCGGAGGAAGTGAAGAAAGGGTTGACAGAAAAGAAGGCATAGAAAGCAGCCGAGGGCTACCACGGCAGACAGACTATGCGTTAAGTCGATATTGTGATTCGTTCTTATTAATGTCCGCCAGTGACCGACTGTGCCGGGGGAGGAGCATCATTCTCTGTCCATGAGGGAGTGAAGGTCTTTTCGTAGTCGGGGTATTGAGTGGTTCTATTTATGTTTTCAGCTATGTACTTAAGGATCTTTTCCATTGTCGGCACATTGAGATACCCGGGGATTGGCGCGGGACGTTGGAAATTCTCTTCAAGAATAACACTGGTTGGATAGGACATGCGGCCTCCCATGAGCTCGACAGCCAGCGCATTTGCTCTGTTTTCCGGCTGGAATCCGTACCACTTTCCAAGGAAGCGAATGCTGTCCTGGCGCTCGGCATTGAACTTTACAGCATAGAAATGCTTGTTCATGTATTTGATGACATCCTTATTCGAGAAGGTCTTTCTATCCATCACCTTGCACCATCCGCACCAGTCGGTATAGACATCCATATATACTTTCTTTGGCTGCTTCTTCATAGCTACCTGAACTTCATCTATGGTGAGCCAGTTTATGGCGGTAGTATCATCAGCGGCGGCGGTAACCTTTGCCTCATCTTTCTTCTTTTTCTTTTTGTCCCCAGCCATTAGTGCAGGAGAGAGGGCGAGGATGGCAAGGGCAACAAGGAGTATGCGTTTCATCATGCACTGGTTTGTTATATAGACAGAGATTGTATAAGCAACGTTTGTTGCGGGTTTCAAGCCATTACGAAATTACTGTAATTTACTTTTAGCTTTGTTAAGTAACTTGTAATGTATCATTAATCATACCAAATGAAGATAGCCGTAGCGGTTACAGGTGCAAGCGGATCGATCTATGCCAAAATTTTGCTGGAAAGGCTACAGGAACTTAAAGAACAGGTGACAGAAGTTGGGCTGGTATGGAGCAGTAACGCGCCTACGGTGTGGGAACATGAACTAGAGAACAAAGACTACCAGAGCTTCCCCTTCAGATCGTATAAGAATGATGACTTCATGGCTCCGTTTGCATCGGGTAGTTCTTCGTATGAGAGCCTGATCATCTGCCCCTGCAGTATGGGGACGATCGGGAGGATCGCGGCGGGGATAAGCAACGACCTAATAACCAGGGCGGCGGATGTGATGCTGAAGGAGCGGCGGAAATTGATATGTGTGGTGAGGGAGACACCTTATAATCTCGTTCATCTGAAGAATATGGTGGCTGTAACTGAGGCAGGCGGTATTATCTGCCCGGCGACGCCATCGTTTTACAGCAGGCCACGGAACCTCGATGAAGCAGTGGAAACGGTGATAAGCAGGGTGCTGCAGCTGGCAGGTGTAAAGAAGGAAGGGTATAGGTGGCAGGAGTAAGCTGCAGGATAGAGGGCGGCCTCTCCCAGCGTCCCCCAAGGGGAGGAGCTGGAACCCGCCAGAGCGATAGGGTAGTGATAGGGCAGTGATGGGGTAGCGATAGAGCAGCGATCGGGTGGTAACTCCGTTGGTACTCCTATGCAACTCCAGTGAAGGCCCGGTTCAGATCCGGTGGTGAGGCTTTGGAGAATTTAGGTAAAGGCATAGGTTCCTTATCAGGGACATTGGTTTAATATTTGATAGAGAAGAATCACAGATATGGAATATAGTAAGTCGCTGGAAAGGCTGAGGAGGATAATGGATGAGCTGCGGGAGGAGTGCCCGTGGGACCAGAAGCAGACGATACAAACATTGAGACCTCAGACGCTGGAGGAGGTATATGAGCTGACCGATGCAATAACTGATAATAACTGGCAGTCGCTGAAGGAAGAGCTGGGGGATGTGCTACTGCATATCGTTTTCTATAGTAAGATAGGTGCGGAGCAGGGGGAATTTGAACTGGAGGACGTAATAGAGGGAGTGTGTAATAAACTGGTGGCGCGACACCCACACATATATAGTAATGTGAAGGTGCAGGATGATAGTGAGGTGAAGCAGAACTGGGAACGAATAAAGATGAAGGAGGGAAAGAAGTCTGTGCTGAGTGGAGTGCCCCAATCACTGCCGGCAATAATAAAGGCGCTAAGGTTACAGGATAAGACCAAGCAAGTTGGCTTTGAGTGGGATGAGGTGGGGCAGGTGAAGGAAAAAGTGGAGGAGGAGATGCAGGAGCTTTATGAAGCAGTGGAGACAGGGAAGCAGGATAAGATAGAAGACGAGTTTGGCGATGTACTGTTTGCACTGGTGAACTATGCACGCTTTGTGAACGTGGACCCTGAGAACGCTTTGGAGCGCACGAATAAGAAGTTTATACGAAGGTTTCAACACATAGAGGAGAAGGCCAAGGAAGCGGGGAAAGACCTGCAGCACATGACCTTGCAAGAGATGGATGATCTGTGGAACCAGGCAAAACGATCTGAATAGAACCAGGTGTTCAAACGCTTCCCACATATAGGCTGGCTGACAATTGCCCTGATCTTATGGGGCTTTGTGGGCTACAGGAACTACGAGCATAAGGTGAAAGCCAGGCCAGAGTGTATGGCTGATGTGGTGAGTAAGGACATGCAAGGAAGGCAGGAAGCGCTGGACATGCTGCTGACAAGAGACAGTGTGTTCAGGAAGATGTTTTCCGGCAACCTGAGTATAGAGGAGTTGAATGAG
>CAMPJV010000232.1 GCA_946886975.1 uncultured Taibaiella sp.
ATGACCAAGATGCTGGCTTTCGATTCCCAGTTCGCGTCAGGGGTCTATGGAAACTTTACAGCGGTTGTTTACCTGACTCCTCTGATCGGAGGGTTTATTGCTGACCGTTACTGGGGGAACAGGCGTTCCATTATGGTAGGTGGTTTGTTAATGGCCGTAGGCCAGTTCGTTTTGTTCTTTTGCGCGTCAATGATTACTTCGAACAAGGAACTTGCAATGATCCTTTTCGTGGTCGGACTTACAGCTCTTGTTATTGGTAATGGTTTCTTTAAGCCGAATATATCTACCATGGTTAACCAGCTCTACGCACCCGGAGACAAGCGTGTAGATGCAGCCTTTTCTATATTCTATATGGGCATTAACCTTGGTGCGTTCTTTTCTCCACTGGTGTGTGGCTACCTGGCCGAGAAAATTGACTTCAAATGGGGCTTCTTTGCGGCGGGTGTAGGTATGCTGCTTGGTGTGCTTATGTTCCAGTTGCTAAAGGACAAGTATATTGTTTCCGACGCAGGCGAACCAATAGGTGGTAAGCCAAACAGGAATACGCTTCCTGAAGCTACGGATAATGTAGTAGCCCACGATCGCGAAGGCATGTTTACCGAGCAGAACGAGCCGGTGCTCGAAAAGGCCCCCAGGAAAGCAGAATTTACACCTGCACGTATAGGCATCTGGCTTGTGATCTATGCCGCACTGTGGGCGTTCTTCCTGATCGTCGTAGACTTCAACTGGATCAGTACCCTGGTTTTTTCAACATCCATTGCAGCATCCGGATTTATCCTTTCCGATCCAAACCTCACCAAGGTGGAAAGAGACCGCATCATAGTAATATATATAGCTGCGTTCTTTGTTATCTTCTTCTGGAGTGCGTTCGAGCAGGCAGGAGCCTCTCTTACCCTGTTTGCAGATCAGCAAACTGACAGGACTATAGGCGGGTGGGAAATGCCAGCTAGCTGGTTCCAGTCAGTAAATCCATTGGCCATCATTCTCTTCGCTCCTCTGTTCGCCATGATATGGACTGCTCTGGGCAAGAAGAACAAGGAACCGGCTTCTCCTGTCAAGCAGGCAATGGGTCTGACATTGCTGTCCATTGGATATCTTGTTATAGCTATTGGGGTTCAGGGTGTGGAAGGTTCCACGAAAGCATCTATGTTCTGGCTGTTGGGAATGTACGTACTGCATACATGGGGTGAGTTATGTTTGTCGCCTATTGGTCTATCCATGGTCGCCAGACTTGCGCCCCTTCGCCTTGCTTCTTTACTTATGGGTGTATGGTTCCTTGCCAACGCCATGGCCAACGACTTTGCAGGTATGCTGAGCAAGCTATATCCTGAAGGAGGAAAAGCTACCAATCTATTGGGCTATGAGATCGCCAACCTGAATGACTTCTTCATGGTGTTCGTGATATTCTCCGGGGTTGCCGCACTTGTACTATTCCTTCTGTCTCGCGTGATGCTGAAGATGATGCACGGCCTAAGATAGCTGCCTTCAAGCATTTAGTTAAAGTCCCGCCTAAAGCGGGACTTTCTTTTTGGCAGAGTCTTTGCTTCAAAAAAATAATATCTTGTAAGCATAAAACATCGACATGTCAACTACTGCAGTAGGTAATAATGAAGGAACTGAGCTGATAAGCAGCAGCGAACAGGAACTGGAGCATATCCAGAACTTCCATGGGAAGTATCCGAAGCAGCTCTGGTACCTGTTCTTTTCTGAGATGTGGGAGCGCTTCTGTTTTTACGGAATGAGAGGTATGCTTACATTCTTTATGGTGCACCAGCTGTTCATGAAGGAAGATGAGGCTAACCTGCAATATGGAGCGACTCAGGCCTTCGTTTATGCATTTACTTTTATAGGTGGCCTATTTGCTGACAAGATCCTGGGCTTTCGCAAATCGCTGTTCTGGGGAGGGCTGCTCATGATCACAGGAAGCCTTATCCTCGCTTTCGATCCGCGCGAGTTCTTCTTCCTCGGGATCAGCTTTACTGTAATAGGAACAGGCTTCTTCAAGCCAAACATTTCTACAATGGTGGGTGCCCTCTACAAGAAAGATGACACCCGCAGGGATGCCGGCTTCTCTCTTTTCTATTCAGGCATTAACATTGGCGCTTTGTTAGGAGGTTACGCTTGTATCTCAATCGGCAAAGGTGAGTTGTTCGGAGGCACGGTTCCGGAAAATCTGCGCTGGAATGTGGCTTTTGGCCTTGCGGCAGTAGTTATGACCATTAGCCTCATCACCTTTGTTTTCACCAAAAGAAGTTTAGGTCCTATCGGTCTCTCACCTCTGAAAGATCCGCTGACGCCAGGTGTAACCGGTGAAAAGACGAAGGGAAAGAAGTGGATGATGTACGCCACCTATATCGGGTCACTGGCCGTGGTGCCGGTCATCATGACTATGGTTGCCAAGACTGAATACACGGACTGGTTTATGTATATCATTGGTCCTGTTACGTTAATCTACCTTATCTACGAGATGACCAAGTATTCTGCCGTTGAGGTAAAGAAGCTGACCGCTGCACTAGTGTTTATCGTCTTTTCTATTATATTCTGGGCCTTCTTTGAGCAGAGCGGAGGATCGCTAAGCCTGTTTGCCGCAAATAACCTCGATAATAAGCTCCTCGGGACCCTGGAAGTAGATCCTAACGGGGTAAACAATGCTGCTAATTCCTTGTTCGTTATCATTTTTGCACCACTGCTGGGGCTGATCTGGATTTGGATGAGTAAGAGAAAAATAGAACCAAATACAGTAGTCAAGTTTGGTCTTGGCTTCCTGTTCCTCAGCCTCGCTTTTTACATATTCTACTACACGCGCTTCTTTGCCAATATGCAGGGTATGACGTCACTGGACTTCTTTACACTGGCATACCTTGTTGTCACGTTCGGCGAATTATGTCTTTCACCTATTGGCCTTTCTATTATGACCAAGCTGTCGCCTAAGGCACTTCAGGGGGTAATGATGGGCATGTGGTTTCTCGCCAGTGCCTATGGCCAGTATGCCGCGGGCATTTTGGGTGCAGGAATGGTCTCTCCAAACGAAAGCGCCTCGGCGGCCGAAAAGCTCATTGCCTACACTGATGGTTATAAACAACTATCTATTTACGCATTGGTGGCAGGTGTGGTCTTGATTGCCATTTCTCCATTGGTTCGAAAGCTGATGCAGGAGGTGAAATAGTCCTATACGAACAGAGAGAAGTCCCGGAACACCCGGGACTTC
The DNA here is from genome assembly GCA_946886975.1 of uncultured Taibaiella sp. The sequence continues at coordinate 3,209 of CAMPJV010000232.1, forward strand.
TGTTTTTATGTGAGGTAAATAATTTATCGTTTTTTTGTACACCGTTCAAGGGTATAGGCTGGCGCATTTATGATCGAAACATTTGCAGTTATAGTTGCTGGTGGGCAGGGCACCCGAATGGGCACCGCTGTGCCCAAGCAGTTCCTGGAGCTCAACGGAAAGCCCGTGCTGTACCATACTATCCAGGCTTTTATTACAGCCTTGCCATCTGTTCATCTCATTCTCGTGCTGCCTGAACACCAGATCAGCTACGCTCAGATGATCCTGGCAAGCTTTCCCGAGCGAATAGACCTGAGTATCGTAGCGGGAGGAGCCACGAGGTTTCAGAGTGTAGCCAATGGCATTAACGGAATACCTGAGGATGCCATAGTCTTTGTTCAAGATGGAGTGAGGCCCCTTATAAGCACTGATCTGATCAAGCGATGTTATCTGCAGGCGGTGGAGAAGGGGAGCGCCATACCCTGCATTCCTGTAGCAGACAGCGTACGTATTGTTAAAAATGAGGAGTCTGAGCCAGTAGACAGAAGCAAGCTGCGGATAATACAGACACCCCAGACGTTTAGGGCATCAATTTTGTTGCCTGCTATGCGGCAGCCTTACCAGGAGTCGTTTACGGACGAAGCAACCGTGGTAGAGCACTTTGGGCAGCAGGTTTATCTGATAGAGGGAGAGAAAAGCAATATAAAGATCACTACTCCTGAAGATATGCTGATAGCCGAGGCATTGATAAGAGCAAGGGAACAAGTATGAAGAAAGCAGGATGGCTATTGGTATGCAGCTTAATAGTGGCATGTACAGCATATGGACAGGGGAAGGACACGAGCATCTTTGCCTTTCCGGTTCAGATGGATGAGTACGTGCTACAGGCGTCTCGTGACGGGTGGGATGTGGCGGCATTCATACAGAGGGTGAAGAACGACACCACCTTTTACAAAGCTTTTAAGACACTGCGGATCGTTCCATACACTGCTACCAATGACATAAAGATACTTGGCAAAAGGAACGCTGTGCAGGCTTCGCTTTTTAGCCGGACAAAGCAGGTCATCAACAACCGGTGCAGGAGCATGACCGTGCTGGAGGAGAAAACCACGGGTGACTTTTACAACAGAAAGGGGGAATACAACTACTATACTGCGGAACTATACGCCTACCTGTTCTTCACAGATAAGCCTGTGTGTGGAGAGACTAACACAGTTGCCGGGTCGGAGAACGACCGTGGCAGTGGGCAGATAGAGAAGAATAAATGGCAGCTAAAGCAGCTCATCTTCAATCCGGGCAGTAAAGTAGCGGGAGTCCCCTTTGCCGGCAACAAAGCTGCCATATTTGACCCTGACATTGCAAAGATGTATGACTTTAAGATA
>CAMPJV010000233.1 GCA_946886975.1 uncultured Taibaiella sp.
CTCTAACATTTTCTCTCATTCCCGTTCTGCCCCTCCCTCCGCATTCCAAAGAGTTCTTGTAGAGCATGTACCCTCTCTCCAATAATTCATCGCTGTGACCTCAGGCAATGTTGCCCGCTGCTCCCAGTGCCTCTTGGGTGGAGTTTATACGGAGTAAATACGGAATATATACGGGGTAAATACGGGGTAAATACGGGGTAACCACGGAATAAGAAGCCAGTATCAGGGCAACTGCTATGTAATTAGTCCGGAGTTTAAAAGCCTCACGCTCCCGCCTTAACACGCGTTGGCTTCAGAAATGACCTAAAAAGAAAGAGCCCTGCATTACAAGGGCTCTCTATGATTCAAAATATAGTTAGCTAAATATCCGTAGTCTCCCTCGTGGGTTCCTCCTTAAAGGATAGAATATCCCAGCGTCAGTTGCAGAGACCGCTGCTTCCATGCGTCATCGATGGTCAGTCCGGCAGAGTTCGTTTGTCCGTCCCCATCATTGATATTCGATAGACCAACAACGTACCGTGCGGCAATATTCAGGTGAGCCGGCAGGTTTAGCTGCACTCCTATCACCCCGTCAAAGCTGTTCTTGAACAATGATCTCGCGTCTGTCAGCAGCTCGTCCTTGTCCTGAACGGAAGCAACTCCGCTAAACTGTGGCCCCAGTTGTATCGTCGCTCTCGAAAAGAGTTTGATGTTCAGTAGCACAGGTATGCTCAGGTAATTCACCTTAAAGCTCCCGCCCTTCACAGAGTCTTTCCCTGTCTGATAGGCGTCTTTATAGATCTCGTTAAACTTGTTGCCCGTCACGTAGGTGTTCTGGCTAAACAGTGCCTCTATGTTTACGCCCAGCCTGTTCCCGTTCACTCCCAGAAATACACCGCCGAGAAAATTGGCCTTGTATCCCGATTCCCAGTAGGTACCATTTATGTTGCTGAAGTTCGCTCCCACCTTCACGCCAAGGTCCACGTCTATCTTCTGCGCTTCCGCAGCAATAGGCAAACCCATTAATGCAATTATTAAGAGAGTCAACGTTCTTTTCATGCTATCTTTTTTACCTGTTACAAATGTATTCTACTGCCGGCACAAAAATAATGCCCTATGCTTCGTCCTGCTCCGTCACCACCATGAATTCATGTCTCAGCGGCTCCATGTTTTCTTTTAGAATGTCAATGTACCCTTTGCCATACTTCAGGTAATAGCCAATAAAGTTCTCCACCCGCTCTTGTAGTCCATTCCCTGGAAAAAGATGGGCTTTCAGTTTACTGAGTTTCAGCAGCCTCGTCTGCATCTTATGCTTTTCTGCCCTTAGCATCTTCTTCTCCAGACCATGCACCTGGTATCTTATTTTGGCTAGGGCTGCCTCGGCCGATGCCCGGAGTGTCGGGTCTAGTGCGGTAGCTTTCCGTTTCAGTTCACCAAGGGTTTGCTCTATTATGCCCATCTCCTTTTCCGTCTGCCAGTCGTCCTCACCATGCTTCAGCAGGTACTGATGTATCAGCTCCGTCTCAGGTTTAAACACATCCTCAACGCTTAGCCCCTCTTGTGCCATCAGCTCCCGCTCTCTGTTCCCTATCCACATCACTGACTGCCTCAGGTGTATCGAAGGAAAGAACACATCATAGTGTTCAAATAGTGTCTTCAGCTGCAGCCAGTATGCCACCTCTGCACCGCCTCCAATAAATGCCACATTAGGCAATATCGTTTCCTGGTACAGCCCCCTGAGTATCACGTTCGGACTGAACCGCTCGGGATGTTCCTCCAGTTCCGTCACCAGTTCTTCCTCTGTCCACCTGATGTCGGTATTTAACACCACCCATGTATCCCCCGTTTTGTCTATCCTTTCCCTTATCTGGTCCTTCAGGTAAAACAGGTTGATGGGTCTGGGGTGTGCCTGCACTTTATAGTGCTCCGCCAGCCCGGCTATTTGCTTCGTCACAATCTCATAACCCGTCTGCCGCACCAGGTCATCCTTCATCACTTCTATAAACTGCCGCTTCAGTGCTCTGTCGTCTGGGTCCAGCACTATCAGCCCATACCTCCCGAATAGTTCATTCACCAGGTATCTGGTTGCGTCAGCTATAGTTTCATGCTTCAGGTAGGCATATTCCAGCATCTGTTGCAGCTCGTCACAGTAGGGGCCTGGCGGTCCCAGTTGCTTAAAGAGTTCCTCCAGCAAGGGCTTTAGACTCTCCGTCGTCATTCTCCCCACTGCTCCCGCTTGCCCCGCACCATCCCACACGAACTTTTTACCGTTATACCTGAATGTGCCCAGCTCCTCAAGGTCATTATCTTCACTGCCCATGTAGTACACCGGCACAAAGTTCTTATGAGGGAACTCCTTGTTCATATCTTCGGCCAGCTTTATGGCATGCACTATCTTGTATATGAAGTACAGGTAGCCGGTCAAAAGGTTTGGCTGATGCGCCGTGCAAACTGTGAAAGTATTTTCATTAACTAACAGCTCTATGCTGCTTACTAGCTTCGGCTCTTTGCTCAGGCCCTTGTATTGCTCATTAAGCGTGCTCACCAGCAGCTCCCTGTCTACCGGATAGTTCGCTCTCGCAATCTTGGCTGTTTCCAGTCCTTCTCTGTCTGTGCTATACTTATAGAATGGTCTTATAGTATCCCGCCCTTTGAGGTAATCCAGAACCAGGTTCGAAAACGAATTGACATCCTTATGCGGCAGGTAAGTAAATTGAAAGGACACTGTGCTGCTGTTTTGCCGGCTAAGTTACTCGCACCCGCCCACACTTGAATTATCCTTAAATAACAAATGCTGATAGATCGCGCACATTTTCTTCACCGGTTAGGCACTGCTTACTATTAATTCCGGCAGGCGGACTATATTTTTGCGCCTGGTGCAGTCGAAGACACCTTCTCAATGGAAACACCCTACATCAGCATAAAGAACTGGGCACACGACGAGAGGCCCCGGGAAAAGATGATTCAGAAAGGCCCCTCCTCCCTCAGCGATGCCGATCTCCTCGCCATTCTTATCTCCAGTGGCACAAAGGAGCGTTCAGCTATAGACCTGGCTAAAGACATACTGAAGCTTGCCCACAACAACCTCCACGAGCTCGGAAGGCTATCTATAAAAGAGCTCCAGAAGACAAAGGGCATAGGGGAGGCTCGCGCAATCACTATCGCCGCTTCTCTTGAGCTGGGCCGCCGGAGGCAGATAGGTGAAGGCCTTCAGCGCCCAACACTTCAGCAAAGCCGTGACGCCGCTGATATCCTCATCCCCCTCATGCGCGACCTGAACCACGAGATGTTCTATGTCCTTTATCTCAATCAGGCCAACCGTCTCATACGTTACGAAGACATAAGCAGCGGCGGACAAACAGGCACAGTGGCAGACATTAGAATAATATTGAAGAATACACTACTGAACAACGCCAACCAGTTGATAATAGCTCATAACCATCCTTCCGGCAACCTCACTCCCAGCTCCGCTGACAAAGAACTGACTCGCAAGCTCAAAGAGGCGGCATCCTTCATGGATATAAAGCTCTTGGACCACCTGATCATAGCCGGTGTCTCCTACCTCAGCATGTCCGATGAAGGCATCATCTGAGAACTTCGCATCTTAATGGAACTGTGTAACAAGAGCTTCGCATGTACACATTGTCATTTTTAGCTTAAATGTCCCACAATCTACTCTGGACTCACGATCAACTACTATCTACTACTCCCCATTTCTTAGTATCTTGCACCACTTTTTAAGCCTAAAGATTTAATCAAATATCAAGTCAGGCAATCCATGCTAAAGGTAGGAATATTCGGGGCTGGGCATCTGGGCAAGATCCATATACAGCAATGGAAAGAGATTGCTGGCGTCGAAATCGTCGGGTTCTATGACCCTGATGACGAACAGGCCGCTACGGCAATAGCGCAATACCAGGTCCCAAGATACAAGGATATCGAGCAGCTTCTCCATTCTGTCGATGCAGTGGATATCGTATCTCCCACCACCACTCACCACGAGCTTGCTAAGTTTTGCCTGCTCAACGGTAAGCATGTTTTTATAGAAAAGCCGCTCGCGCACACCCTTGAGGAAGCCCGCGAGCTCATGAAGCTTGTGAATGAGGCCAACGTGAAGTGTCAGGTCGGCCACGTCGAGCGCTATAATCCTGCGCTCCTCGCCCTGGGAGACCAGCCCTTGCAGCCCATGTTCATAGAGGCCCACCGCCTTGCCCAGTTCAACCCACGCGGCACAGACGTGGCTGTCATCCTGGACCTCATGATCCACGACCTTGACATTGTCATGCATCTTGTCAAGTCACCCGTTAAGCGTATCTCCGCATCCGGTGTATCAGTCATCAGCGAGATGTCCGACATTGCCAATGCAAGGATAGAGTTCGATAATGGCTGTGTAGCCAACCTTACCGCAAGTCGCATTTCCCTAAAGAAGATGCGTAAGATGCGCATATTCCAGAGAGACGCCTACATAGGTATAGATTTCCTGGAAAAGAAAACCGAGGTGATCCGCCTTAAGGATAGCGGCTTGCAGAATGGCATGATGGACTTCCCAATAGAAGTGGGCAATGGCGAAAAGAAGA
>CAMPJV010000234.1 GCA_946886975.1 uncultured Taibaiella sp.
AGAGCGCCTGTACTTGAATGTATCGGAACCTACGGATGATGGACTAAGACTTTATATGCAATCCTATGTTCATCCTTCGTTGCCAATCGGGCAAATAGTTATTTGTATGCATTAATTATGCAAGTGCAAATTACCATTTGCTTCAGCCTTGCGGTGATGTGGCTTATGACTGCCACGATAATTTGGGGCAAAGCTCTTCGTTTGATTATTTTCGCCCTGATTCATTTTGTTCCTTCTGTTCCTTATCATCCGCACCAGGAGAATAGCAGGATACGTCAGCAGCGCCGCTGTACCAAGCACTATCCCCCCAATCATCAAATATCTTCTTGTCTGGTCGTTCATATTCATTTCCAATTTCATAGCTCTGAGTTTTACCTAATCAATTGCTGAAAAGACCAGGCCACTACGCCTTATGAAACTGTTAAGAAAAAGGAGTGCCCCAAGTCTGAGTGGGGCACTACTTTTATTGCTGATATTTCGTTGTATTCGCCCGGCTATTGTTCCAAAGGCGAGCGTTTCCCCTTTGCAGAGGTTATGAAATAAAAGATGAAATGCAGTACCGCAAATGCCATGGAGAAGTAGTACAGCATTGTGTCATCTGCTTCAGGCGTAAAATGATGGAGCAGTGCGACGATAACCAGAATTACCGTAAGCGCTAACCCTGTAAATGATACTGTCTTATAACTCTGCGTTGTGAAGATCCCTTTATTCAGATGGCTATGTCTCATACCGTACAAAAGGTAGAGGTCTATACCAGCCATCATCCAGACGATCAGTCGGATCCAAGTGTCGAGGGGAAGGAATACCATCATGAAGAGGCAGGTAGCGATGCCAAGGATCGGCACCAGCGGAACGAGCGGAGTTCTGAAGGCCCTCGGAGCTTCAGGCATCTTGGACCTCATGATCATAACCCCAATACACACAAGGATAAAGGCAAACAAGGTCCCTATACTCGTCATCTCACCTACTATCCTCGCTGGTACGAAGGCCGCAAAAAGGCTCACGAACAGCATGAACAGGAAGTTGTTCTTCGCCGGTGTGCGAAACTTCGGGTGAACGGCAGAAAATACTTTGGGGATCAGGCCATCTTTACTCATGGAAAAGAATACCCTCGATTGACCCATCAGCATCACAAGTATTACCGAGGCATAGCCACCAAGTATCGCAAGAATGATCGCTTTGTTCAGCCAGGGATAGTCAGGCGTTATGGTTCCGTCGGGATTCGCCTGGCCCATATGGTCTATAGCTACGGCTACCGGAGCTATACCATCTTTGCCTGCAAAACTTGTATAACTGGCCACACCTGTCATGACGTGGGCGAACAATATGTAAAGAACGGTACAGATCGCTAAGGATAGAAGAATACCAATAGGCATATCGCGTTTAGGATTTTTGGCTTCCTGCGCTGCGGTAGACACAGCATCGAACCCGATATAGGCAAAGAAGACGATGGCTGCAGCGCGGATAATACCGCTGAAGCCAAACTCACCAAATGTGCCATTGTTTGGTGGAATGTATGGTTCATAGTTCGCCGGCTGAATGTATTGCCAGCCTAACGCGATAAAGATCAGTACCACGGATACTTTCAGCAGCACGATGAGTCCGTTCACGAAGGACGACTCTTTCGTACCTCTCATCAGTATCAGCGACATCAGGCAGACTATAAACACAGCGGGCATATTGATTATACCACCGTCCAGCGGAGATAGTGTCCACGCGGGATCTATATGAATATTAAATTCACCAAGGAACTTTACCAGGTACCGGGACCAGCTGATGGCCACTGTTGCAGCACCTACAGCATACTCCAGCACCAGGTCCCATCCAATGATCCATGCGATGAATTCACCCATTGTTGCATAGGAGTAGGTGTACGCGCTTCCTGCAACGGGGATCATAGAGGCAAACTCAGCATAGCAGAGTCCGGCAAAGGCGCAACCAACCGCTGCGATAATGAAGGATATCGTAATCGCAGGGCCTGCATTATTTGCGGCAGCGAGACCGGTAATAGAAAACAGACCAGCACCGATGATGGCACCAATCCCTAAAGCCACGAGACCAGGAGCTGTCAGCGTCTTACGAAGTCCCTTTTCGGAATCAGATGCTTCATTCAGCAACAGGTTAAGAGGCTTCCGTATGAATAAACCCATATAGATTATTGATGTGCTTCAAACCTAATGATAAAAACCCGGATGTACAAGCACCGGATATCCCCCGGTCCTGGGATGTTCATAGGTTCAGATACTGGACCGTATAGTAATAGCTGCAGATACGTTAGGAAAAACAAAATCTTACTCCGGCCTTCCGCTTCATTTCACAAATTACTGTAGGTTTGAAGCATGATTCCGAGCTTCTCTAAGTGTTTTCGCTTAGTCATGATTTTTGTCTTTCTAACTTCCTTCACAGCCTATGCCCAGCCTCCGCTGCCGGACTTGCAGGCGGTGAGTTCCAAGGGAGTGAACGTTATAAGCTGGCTCAGTACATTTGACGGCATTAAGTCTATTGCGGTGCAGCGCAGCAATGACAGCGTCTATAATTATTCCACGATTGGATATGTAAAGGATCTTAAGAAGGGTGTTCAGGCATTTATTGATGGACACCCAAATCCTGGGGTAAACTGGTACAGGTTGTACATCGTCTTTAGTTCAGATCTTACGTGGTTCAGCAACCGGGCTAAGCTCGTTGTTGATAGTGCAGATATCATGAGCAAGAGGGTGTTGCCTCCCAACGATTCGCTCCAGAAGATGGTAACCACCATGGTGCTTGGTGAGCCTGGCGACCCAGGCGAGCTGAATGCCTATACCTACATAAGGTCACAATATGTATTTACCAATCCATTTACAGGCCATGTGAACGTAGAGCTGCCAGATACTGCCGATAGAAAGAATGTCTATTCCCTCACCTTTTTCGACCAGAAGGACAATCAGGTCCTGGAGGTTCCCAAAGTAGCTGAACAGTCAATCATTATCGACAAAAGGAATTTCCAGAGAAAAGGCATCTACAAGTTTGAGCTTAGAAAAGATAACGTGACGCTGATCGAGAAAGGTTACATCACCATCTATTAAGGGCTCACCATCGTTCAACAGCCGGTTAATGCCATTTCATTTCCTCCATCAGATACTTCCATTCGGAGCCTAGCTGCAGGAGGGTGCCGGAGTATAACCTGATCATTCGGACGATCTCCTCAGCATGCCAGGAATATATACCTCTGGCAAAGCGAACTGGGACACCATTGTGTTCGAAATAAAGATTGCCATCATGGTGCAGGTCCTGCACAAGGTGTTCCTGAGCGTCGAAGCCGAAGTAGTCAAAGGTCTTTCCTTTCAGGGGATGGTCGGTCTTCGCGTCTTTGCCCCGATAGTGAAGCGCGCCCATAGACTCCCAGTCGTAACTGGCCGTGTTGCTTTTGAAGGGTGTTCGCCTGACGATGGTAAAATGGGCGTCGGTAATTTTGATCTGCTCCTTATAGAGCATCCTTGAGGCAAACCGGTAAACAGCCAGCAGAGAGACCAGGCACAACGCAACACTAGTGATAAAATGCAGCCAGTTGTCCTGAAGCTTATAGGATTGGAGCAGAAAGATGGTAGCAACACCAAGCGTTACAAGGAACTCAATGCAATAAATGATCCTTATGCGTGGCTCAATCCTGTTTCCCAGGTCAATCAGCAGGTGGTCTTTACCCCATAGATATTTGATCTTCGCTTTCATTGGTCAGCACCCCTTCGGTAGCAAAAGGTACTATATCTGATTCAAATACTTTGCCGAATTCCGTCCTGAGTACATTTCTTACATCCTGTTCCGACACTCTGAACCCTAATTCGCGCTCCATCGAGGTAACTGCTTTATCGCTTATCCCGCAGGGGACTATGTAGTCAAAATACTTCAGGTCTGTGTTGACATTAAGTGCGAATCCATGTATGGTGATCCACCTGCTGCAGCGTACACCCATGGCACATATCTTCCTGGCCCTTCCTGGCACCTCCGGATCAAGCCAGACGCCGGTTGCGCCCTGCAGTCTATCGGCTTTAATACCATAAAAAGCGAGTGTTCTGATGATTACTTCTTCAAGGCTTCGCATATACTTTCCCAGGTCCGTGAAGAACAGTTCCAGGTCAAGGATGGGATAGCCTACTATTTGCCCCGGACCATGGTAAGTTATATCGCCGCCCCTGTTGGTTTTGTAGAATGAAATGTCGAGTTCCCTGAGTCTTGTATCATTCAGGAGCAGGTTTTCCATGTGTCCGCTTTTCCCCAATGTGTAGACATGGGGGTGAGCGCAAAACAACAAATGATTGGTGGTTCCCTTGCCTGGCGTCCTGGTTATTTCTGGGGTATTATGCCAGGCGGCTTTTGCATCGAGCCCCACCTTCATTAGCTGTTCCTGCATGCTCCATGCGTCGCCATATTCTATCTCGCCAAGGTCTCTAAAAAAGATTGAGTTCATGTATTAGATTCGCCTGCAAAGTTAGGCATTGAAAAGCTCGTAAAATCACCCTCCTGCTGCCCTTACGGCATGATTTGATTAGCGTTTTATTAACAGCAAATATT
>CAMPJV010000235.1 GCA_946886975.1 uncultured Taibaiella sp.
CTCAGCAACCTTACGAAATTTTGGACCTATCCACAAGGGCACTCGCGCCCAGCAATAATCCTGCCAATTCTTTAATCCTGAAACTCCTGATTCAGACCGATACGTCGCGCTCCTCAATCCGGTCACTCACTCGATGCGCCCGCCGCAATCCCTAGGCCCATCACAGGCTTTACACCGCTTCATGAGTGTAGTATATACGGGGTATATACGGGCTAAATACGGGGTAAATACGGGGTAACCATAGAGTATCCAGCCTTTATCCTACCATTATAACCGCCTAACCAGTACAGTTCCCCCGTCGGAGCATACCCACTACCCCCAACATAAATAAAGAAGGTTCGAATGCCACAGTGGTCTCGAACCTTGCTTCAAAGGCGTTAGCCTGAATAATACTTAAAGTATGCTACGGCAGCTGAATGCTCATCTTCCTGCTGGTAAAGGCGCCAAAGTAGCCCAGAGCCCCTCCCTTTATGTTCGACAGTGGATTAGCAGGCGCCGGACCGCCCTGGTTGCTCAGCACGCTCTGCAGCGTCAGGAAGTATTCGTGCACCGCTGCGTCCATAGTTAGTAGCTCTAGTTCTATCTTCTCCCCCTTGCGGTAGCGGTTGAAGAAGTCCGCCTTCACCGGCTTCCCGTCGTTAAACTTATCGTCCAGCAGGTACAGGTCAAAGGGCTCGTTCCTCAGGGTGTCATTCTCGGTACGGATAATGCGGTAGTAGTTCCTTTCCCCCACAGGGTCTTTATACCACGCCGCCACTTCGTAACCCTCAGAGATAAACCCGCTCGCTTCGTTCCATTTGCTGCTGATGGAGTCTATGGCCACCACCCTTGGCATGGCCGATGAGGCGGTAAACTCCCTGCCCGCTACGCTCACTTTCAGGTTATATGTCTTTCCAGAGATGGCGGTAAACGCAGGCAGCTCATACCACCCCTGCCCTATTGAAGGCACGGTAACCGCAGCGCCCGCCGAGTCTGAAAGGGTGACGACCGCGTCGCTCACCTGCTTCTGCTGCTCTCTGCCATAATAGTCTGTGGTAAGGGCTACATGCACCCTGAATGGATTAGAGCCTTCGTAGAGGTTAGCTTCTATAACGTATTGTGGATCAGCTTCATTAAGGTCTATGTCCACCACCTTTTCGCAAGAGGTGAAAAGAAGGGAAAGTATGCCAAGTATAAAGAGTTGTTTGCTCATGATCATTAAAATTTAAAGTTGTAAGTAATGGATGGCACCCAGCGAAACAGGGCTACCTGTACAGCCTCGGTCTGTTGCGGATTGTCATCCTTCTGCCGGAAGTTGATGGTGTATGGGTTCTGTCTGCCATATGCGTTATATAGCGAAACGTTCCAGCTCCTTTCCGTCTTTTCCGTCCTCCTGGTATACCAGGTAAGTCCCAGGTCAAGGCGATGGTATGCCGGCATCCTGTACCCATTCCGCTCTGTGAAATAAGGCACCTGCATACCGTTCACTTCATATTTACCCGAAGGGAAGGTAACAGCGCTGCCCGTATAATAGATCCAGTTGCCGGATATCTTTATCTTCTTCGTAAGGTCATACATGGCTACTATCGCTATGTCATGTATCCTGTCCTGCCGTGCCGGGTATAGCTCTCCATTGTTTATGGCGTCAAACTGCCGCAGGGACCTGGATAGTGTATAGCTCACCCACCCCGTCAGGCGACCTGTTTGCTTGCGGAGGAGCAGCTCAAAACCATAAGCTGTCCCCTTTCCATATACCAGCTCTCCCTCCACTTGCTCGTTAAATATCAGGTCGGCGCCATTGCGGTAGTCTATTTGGTTCTGCAGCGTCTTATAGTATATCTCGGTAGAGAGCTCATACATATTGTCCTTGAAGTTCCGGAAGTACCCAAGCGATACCTGGTCCACTATCTGTGGCTTCACATTATTGCTGGTAGGTACCCACTGGTCCGTAGGAGAAGAAGTGGTAGAGTTCGACAGCAGGTGCATGTATTGGTACATCTTATTGTATGAGGCCTTTACAGAGCTTACAGCGTCCAGCTCGTATTTGGCAGAAAGCCGTGGTTCCAGTCCGCCCTCATAAGCAATGCTCTCGCCGTTCTTATACTGCTTCATGGAGGTAACGTTTCCATCAGCGTCAAAGGTGTACACATCAGCCGCTCCCCTGAAGTTAAACCCTGAGTAGCGCAGCCCGTACTGTACACCAAGCTTATCGGAGATACGCATGTCGTTCTGCACGTAGATGCCCAGCTCCAGCGCTTTCCTTCCTGTGAGAGCAGCATCGTTGAACTTACTGTTGGAGCCCACCTCTATCTTACCAGGCTTAAAGGTGTGCTGGATGATGTTGAAGCCAAACTTGATCTGGTTATTAGTATTAGGCGTAAATCCGAAATCCTGCTTCAGGTTCCAGTCCTGTATAGCGCTGGTGATCTTGATGTCCTCATCGTCAAAGCCCAGCTTAATCCGGTAGTTATAGTTGCTGAATATAACCGAGGTATTGCTGAAGATCTTATTGCTGATGATATGGTTCCAGCGCACGGTAGCCGTAGCATTGCCCCAGTCAAAGCCGAACTGGTTGTCAAAGCCGAATACATCCCTGCCAAAGTAGCCGGAAAGGAACACCCTGTCCTTCTCTCCCAGCTTATAGTTAGCCTTCAGGTTCAGGTCATAGAAGTAAAGCTTGGAGTTCCTCAGCACTTCCTCCTTTGATAGCTTCAGGAACAGGTCAGCATAGGTACGCCTGCCTGAGATAATGAATGAGCCCTTATCCTTTACTATAGGACCCTCAAGGGTGAGCCTCGAAGCGATAAGCCCAATACCTCCCGAAGCGCCGAACTTCTTGTTATTCCCGTCCTTCATCTTCACGTCCATTACTGATGAACCCCTGCCGCCAAACTCCGCGGGTATACCACCCTTGTAGAGAGTCACATCCTTCAGCGCGTCAGAGTTGAACACAGAAAAGAACCCCAGCATGTGGGAAGCGTTATATACAGGCGCCTCGTCCAGTATGATCAGGTTCTGATCCGTGGCCCCGCCTCTTACATAAAAGCCGGTATTCCCCTCCCCTGCCGACTTCACACCAGGTGTCAGTTGCAAGACCTTTATGATGTCCTTCTCGCCAAACAGCACCGGCACGGACTCCATGGCCTTAGGGTCCATCTTAAACACGCTCATCTGGGTAGACGTCACGTTCTTGTCCGCCCTCTCACCCCTCACCTCCACTTCCTGCAGGTCTTTAGATACCGAGGAAAGGCTTACGTTAAGAGTTGTGTTTGCATTAAGCGTCACGGCTTCCTCCTTTGTCTGGTAGCCCACGTACTGGTATCGCAGCGTGTAACTGCCAGCCGGGAGTGTAAGCGAATAAAAGCCATAGGCATTAGTGGTGCTGCCCTTACTAGGCTGCTCCTTCACGGATATGATCGCTCCGATGAGGTCCTCTCCATTAGCAGCATCCTTCACCGAGCCGCTGATGGTAACATTTTGCGCCGCGACCATCATAGGGGCCAGCAGCAGCATGATTAGAATTCTTAAGTACATGTCTTGAATTGATTTGGTTAAACGGACAGCAACCATGTATTATTATAACCCGGTCACCGTTCGGGGTGCAATATTATAGGAATACCTCTATACTTTAGAAATACTCCTATAATGTTGTAAAAGATTGGCAAAATTGTGAAAGAGTTGAACTCACTTATCAGGGTGGTTACTTATGGCAGCGGCCACTCAAAGGCACACGGGGCTTGATACCCAAAGGAAAATAGGATCATTCTTTCTCCTTCTGCATACAATTAGTCCTTCTCAAGATCGTAATTGAGAGGAAGTTTCTCTAGCCAGCTAATTTTACCGCGGGACATACACCACATACTTCTCCTTAAACGATTCCTCAGGGAAAATATCATAAACAGGAAAAAGGTGTGGGCGCAGTCCTGATTCAGCAATCTCTTTCTTCAGATCCCCACCTTTCAGGCATATTAGTCCGTTGGCAAACTCCTCACTCTTTCTCCCCTTCCTTATAACAGGCTTTATCCAGCTCCATAGTTCTCCAAGCGGAGCGACCGCACGACTTACAGCATAGTCAAATGTTCGGCCCTCTATCTTCTCCACTCGAGAGTGGACAGCGGTAACATTCTTCAACCCTACCCCATTCGCCACCTCCTGCACCACTTTGATCTTTTTGCCTATGCTATCGCTGAGCAGGAACTCCACCTCGGGAAAGAAGATAGCCAGCGGTATCCCCGGAAAGCCTCCGCCTGTGCCGATATCTACTACCTGTGTCCCCGGCTCAAAGTTGCAGAGCGCAGCAATGGCTAATGAGTGGAGTACATGCTTCTCATATAGCGCATCGATATCCTTACGGCTGATCACATTGATCTTCTCATTCCATTCCTTATATAGTGCTTCCAGCTTCCCAAGCTGCTCAAGTTGGGTCGGTGTAAAGTCTGAGAAGTATTTAAGAACTATTTCCACTGCTGTTTGTTTTTCCAGATGATGTATGGACTAAGGACAAAGTTATAGATAGCCCAGCCGAGGTCACACAAAGGTATCCAGAGAAATATCTTTCGCTCCTG
>CAMPJV010000236.1 GCA_946886975.1 uncultured Taibaiella sp.
GCGCTCATTTCTGGCTTAAGATCATAGGTGGCAACTGTCTTCGGCGATGGGATCATAATCCGTTTCTCTCCTTCAAATGGTTGTTCCCGTCCTCCGCTAAAGAAGAAAGTGACATGCGGGTACTTCTCAGTCTCCGCAATCCTGATCTGCTTAATCCCATTCTCGGAAAGCACCTGACCCAGGGTGTTATTGAGATTGTCGTTATTGAATACTACACCTACATTGCTATATGTCTTGTCGTATTCGGTCATGGTAACATAATGGAGGTTTAGCGGATGCATGTCATACTCGGGTAAGTCCCTCTGAGTGAGAGCGATCGTTATTTCACGGCACCTGTCCGTCCGGAAATTGAAACACACTACCACATCTCCGCTTTTGATCGTCGCTAAAGGTCCGCCGCCCGGGCCACAGACCACCTGCGGCATCAAAAACTCGTCTGTTACCCCCGCCTTGTACGACTCCTCGAGTGCATGGATTGCGTTGTCCACGTGATTACCTATTCCATTTACCATTACGTCATAAGCGATCTTGACCCTTTCCCAACGATTGTCCCTGTCCATTGCATAATACCGTCCGGTAACCGATGCAATGAAGCCCCCTGTAGTATTCAGGTGGTCCTGCAGCTCCTTCAAATAGCCCAGACCACTTCTGGGATCTGTGTCCCTTCCATCGGTAAAGGCATGTATTGCTACCTCTGCTATGCCATGCTCCTTTGCAAGAGTGCATAGCGCCTTAAGATGATCAATATGCGAATGGACGCCCCCGTCGCTAACGAGACCCATTAAGTGCAATGTTCTACCTGTCTTTGCCTCATTAAGAGCCTGCATTAAAACCTCATTTCTCTCAAACTCCCCGTCCCTTACGGCCACATTTATCCTTTGCAGTTCCTGGTAAACTATCCGTCCTGCGCCGATATTAAGATGACCAACTTCCGAGTTCCCCATCTGCCCTTCAGGAAGGCCTACGTCTTCTCCGCAGGTAATCAGCTCCGTATTTGGGTACTTACCGTATAACGAGCTTACGAATGGCACCTTCGCATTTGCAATCGCATCGGACGCAGGAAGTTTCCCATGTCCCCAGCCGTCCATTATAATGAGCATCACCTTCTTAGACATGGCAGCAAAATTACGATATACCGTTCTCCTTTGATTATTCTTATCGTATAAGTCCGTTTATTACTATTTTTATGGCTTAGTAGAAGCGGCTTAAGAAGCTTGTGGGACGCTAAATGGCAAAGGAAACCTCATACTGTTTGGCACATAAATTGAATTATAGAGAGTAATAGTACTACCGGAGTTGTAGAATGAATAAATATCTGAAACATATAATCTTCACTTTTGGACTGGTTTTAAGCTTTTCAATAGCTTTTGCCCAAGCGCCCCTGGAGAGTATTAGAAGTTCTTTCGGTGCCGGCAATGTAGGCGGTATATCCAGACACTTCGACAAGGCTGTGTCGCTGAGCATCACAGGATCACAGGACACATACAGCCGGTCGCAGGCAGAAATGGTGTTAAGGGATTTCTTTAATAAGAATGCGCCCAAGGCGATGAACATAGAACACAATGGTGAGAACAATAGCGGAAGCTATGCAATAGGAACCCTTGTCACGTCAAACGGGAACTATCGGGCTTATTTTGCCTTGCGACAAAAGGAAAGCGGCTACTTTATCCAGGAAATAAGAATAGAACGATAAATCCCGCGACTTATCGCGGGATTTGTCTTTACGCCTGTTTAGTTATCTTCAGTTTAGCATAATTAAGCATTATCTTTTTTAGGCCATGTCCTGCGCCGAAATCTATGGTGGCTATTTTATTGTGTACCCCCCCTTC
This sequence comes from uncultured Taibaiella sp., assembly GCA_946886975.1. Next base: position 1,830 of record CAMPJV010000236.1, read on the forward strand.
GATGCTGACTATCTTTCCGAACCCAAACTTTTGATGCTCTACTTCCATGCCTATCGACATCCCGCCAGGGTCATCGGCCTTGAAGTCTGCGGACGGCTTATGTACGGAGGTAGTGGTCTTTTGCTGTAGCTTATCGGCCAGCTTTTTCAAAGAAGGGACCTTGTCAAAGGACTGGTTGAGCATATTGCCATATGCATTCACGGAACCAGTAGCCCGGTTCCCCATGCCCGTGAAGGTGCGGTCAAGGTATTGGTCAGGGATTTCTTCAATAAAGCGACTGGGATCATTCTGTACCAGGCTCCCAAATCTATAGCGGCTGGATGCATAGGTTACCCAGAGGCGTTCTTTTGCCCTTGTAATTGCCACATAGAACAGCCTCCGCTCCTCTTCAAGATCAGCCCGGTCATACAGGCTCATAGAGCTGGGGAAGAGATTCTCTTCCAGTCCAACGTTGAAGACACAGGGAAACTCGAGCCCTTTTGCGGCATGTATGGTCATTAGCTTTACCGTATCCTGATCTTCCTCTTTATTGTTGTCCGCATCAGTAAGCAATGTGATCTGCTGCAGGTAACTGCCGAGGCTTTTATCTCGCAGTTCTCCCTCCTCATCCGGCGTCTCTGTAAATTCCTTGATAGAGTTCAGCAATTCCTGAACGTTCTCATATCTGGCGAGTCCTTCAACCGATTTATCGTTGTAGAGCTCCTGAACGAGGCCTGTCCGCTTTCCGACAGCGAAGGCTACATCGTATGCATTATGTGTCTCCAGCATCGTCTGAAAGCCCCTGATCATGTTCACAAACCCCTCTATGTGATTAGCAGCAGAACCCTTTAATCCGATCATTCCTGGTATTTGTATCACTTCCCAGAAGGTTTTGTCAAACTGGTTAGCAGCAATTGCTATTTTATCAACGCTTGTCTTACCAATTCCCCGGGCCGGGTAATTAATGATACGCTTAAGGTTTTCCTCATCCCTGGTGTTAACCACTATCCTGAGATAAGCCAGGTAATCCTTAATCTCCTTACGCTGATAGAAGGACACTCCTCCATAAAGTTTGTAGGGGATGTTCATTCTTCTCAGGCTTTCTTCAAAAGAGCGGGATTGAGCGTTAGTGCGATAAAGAATGGCAAAATCCTTATTATGATAGTGATTACGGAGCTTCATCTCTGTTATCGCATCAGCTATAAAGCGTCCCTCGTCGTTATCGGTCATGGTCCGAACCAACTTTATCTTCTCACCCTCGATATTACTGGTCCAGAGCTCTTTCGGTATCTGGTTCTTATTGTTGGATATTATATTGTTCGCAACATTCAGAATAGACTGTGTACTTCGGTAGTTCTGTTCCAGTTTCACAATTTTTACATCTTCGTAATCGTCCTGGAACTGAAGGATATTCTGAACGGTTGCACCACGGAAAGAATAGATACTCTGGGCATCATCTCCTACCACACATATATTCTCATTGACCGCACCGAGCATTTTAATGATCTGATACTGTGCCACATTGGTATCCTGGTACTCATCTATCAATACATATTTAAAACGATGCTGGTACTTGGCCAGCACCTCAGGGAAGTGTGTCAGAAGTATGTACATCTTGAACAGGAGATCGTCGAAGTCCATCGCTCCATTCTTAAAACACCTCTTTGCATAAGCATCATATATATCGCCCATCAATGGCCGATTGCTTCGTGCGTCTTCCTGCTGTATATAAGAGTCAAGTTTATAGGCTGCGGGATCTAACAGGCTGTTCTTTGCCGCTGATATTCTGTTGTACACATAAGCTGGCTTATAATGCTTATCATCGAGGTTCATATCATTGATGATGCTCTTCAGGACACTCTTAGCATCATCTGTGTCGTAAATTGTAAAGTTGTTTGGATATCCGAGCTTGTTGGCTTCGGCGCGCAGGATTCGTGCAAACACGGAGTGGAAGGTGCCGATGTATAGATTTCTCGCCTCCGTGCTTCCTAATATATGCTCTACCCTTTCCTTCATCTCTGCAGCCGCCTTATTTGTGAAGGTCAGCGCGAGGATGTTAAAAGAGTCTACCCCATGTCTCATCAGATGCGCAATACGGGTTGTCAGCACCTTCGTCTTACCGCTGCCTGCGCCCGCGACAATCATCAATGGACCGTCAATATGCTCGACAGCAATGCGCTGCTGTTCATTCAAACCACTCAGGTAATCTTGCATGTTGCGAAATTACGCTTTGGTGTGCAAAATAGCCGGCTGTGCATGGGGCTGTTAAAGAATTTAAAAATCACTATGTTAGTATTCATTGCTAAACCTGTACTATTAAATTTGCGTTTGTACTTTCCCTTCTATGTTTCGCTTTCAGCACATATCTAATCTATACATTCTCGGGCTACTGCCTCTACTTGTCATTCTATTTATCGGACTGGTGATCTGGAGGAAGAACAAGATCAAAAAGCTAGGGGAACAAAGGCTGGTTTCAGAACAGCTCTTAGGCTTTATTCCCGGCCGGCCGGCGCTCAAGTTTATACTACTGGCTGTTAGCTTTATCGCAGCAGTCTTTGGATGGGCCAATCTTCAAAAGGGGTCCGGAACTGAGAATGTGCAGCGCAAGGGAGTTGACGTAATCATCGCCCTGGATGTAAGTAAAAGTATGCTGGCGAAAGATATTCAGCCTGATCGTCTCACGCGGGCCAAGCAGCTGATCCTGAGTATGCTGGATAAGATGGAGAATGAC
>CAMPJV010000237.1 GCA_946886975.1 uncultured Taibaiella sp.
CTACCTTGGTATAGGGCCCTCGGCTCATTCCTTTGACGGAAAGGGGCGCCGGTGGAACGTGGCTAATAATGCACTTTATGCCAAGAACATAATCGCAGATAGCAAGCTGCTATATGAGGAGGAAGTGCTCACGCCTGTGGAACGGCTTAATGAGTATATTATGACTTCCCTGAGAACTCAATGGGGGCTGGATCTGAGCCGCGTGAAGCATCAATGGGGTGCGGATACGGCGAAGCAGGTAGAGAAAGCAAGCCATATATTCCAGGAGAAGAAGTGGGTGATTGAAAAGGAAGGTACGTTGAGGCTGACAAATGCGGGTAAGCTTTATGCAGACAGGATAGCAGTTGAAATGTTCCTGGAGGAGCCTCAGCCCAGCTCTTTCCAAAGGAGAGGGGGCTTATAACGCGAGTGGGCTGCCAACAGACGGGTGTTATAGAAAAAGGAAAAAGAATGCGCAAATGACAGTTTTTTAGGAAGAAACTGCCTTTTCATTAAGGCAATCACTATTTTAGCCCCCGCAAATAACCTCGTAATGAAACTCTTAGAGAATAAGGTTGCCCTTATTACCGGTGCGAGCCGTGGGATAGGTGAAGCAATCGCTCTGAAATTCGCGGAGCACGGCGCTAATGTTGCCTTTACTTACCTATCCTCTGAAGAAAGAGCCAAGGCGCTGGAAGAAAAGCTAACAGGGTTTGGCATAAAGGCGAAAGCATATAAGTCTGATGCGGGAGATTATGCAGCTACAGAGCAACTGGCAGCAGACGTCATAAAGGAATTTGGCAGCATAGATGTATGTGTAAATAACGCAGGAATCTCTAAAGACAACCTGCTGCTACGGCTCACACCGGAGCAATGGGATGATGTTATTCAGGCAAATCTAAAGTCGGTATATAACCTGACCCGGCAGGTGATAAAGCCAATGATGAAGGCCAAGGCGGGAAGTATTATTAACCTTAGCTCGGTGGTGGGTGTGAAAGGGAATGGAGGGCAAAGCAGCTATGCGGCGTCTAAGGCTGGTATAATAGGATTTACCAAATCCATTGCACTGGAACTGGGAAGCAGGAATGTGAGGTGCAATGCGATAGCGCCGGGTTTCGTGGAGACGGATATGACGCACTACCTGAAGGATGGCGGAGCTGAGAAGTGGTTTGAGAAGATACCACTGCAGCGGTTTGGCAAGCCAGAGGAGATAGCCAATGTGGCACTATTCCTGGCAAGTGATATGAGCAGCTATGTGAGCGGGCAGGTGATAAATGTGTGCGGAGGGATGACTACCTGATGAGAGCGTGGCCTGGACGAATATCACAAATAACAAAGCCTGTTGCTATCAAATTGCATAGCTATTAAGCATTTAACTAATTTTGCGTTCTTAAAGAAACAATAAATGCAGAAAATTCATGCTGCAATTACAGCAGTAGGGGGGTATGTTCCGGAGTATGTGATGACCAATGCGGAGTTGGAGACGATGGTAGATACAAATGACGAATGGATACAGACGAGGACGGGTATAAAGGAGCGCCGGATACTGAAGGGGGAAGGAAAGGGGTCTTCTGACATAGCAGTAGAGGCAGTCAAGGACCTGCTGAAGAAAAGAGGCATAGGACCTGAGGAAATAGAGCTGGTGATCTGCGCCACTACAACTCCTGATTTTACATTTCCTGCGACATCTAATGTGATATCGGATAAAGCGGGCATGAAGAATGCCTTTGGATATGATATCAACGCTGCGTGCAGTGGGTTTTTATATGCCCTTACTACAGGGTCGCAATTCATTGAAAGCGGAAAGTTTACTAAGGTTTTAGTCATAGGAGTGGACAAGATGAGCTCCATACTGAACTACGAAGACAGGGCGACGTGTATCATCTTTGGGGATGGTGGAGGTTGTGTGCTGCTGGAGCCAAACACAGAAGGGAACGGGTTGATAGACTCCATCCTGAAGAGTGATGGTGCGGGAAGGGCTTTTCTGCACCAAAAAGCTGGCGGATCCGTGAAGCCTGCGACCATAGAAACTGTGATGAACAAAGAACACTTCGTGTATCAGGAAGGGCAGACGGTGTTCAAGTTTGCCGTGAAGAACATGGCGGATGTGTCTGCGGAAATCATGGAAAGGAACAATCTGAAGGCTGAAGATATCGCGTGGCTGGTGCCGCACCAGGCTAATAAACGCATTATTGCTGCTACCTATGAGCGGATGGGATTGCCTGAGGAGAAGGTGATGATCAATATAGACCGTTATGGCAATACGACCAACGGAACCTTACCCCTGTGCCTTTGGGAATGGGAGAAGCAACTGCATAAGGGCGATAATATAGTGCTGGCTGCATTTGGCGGCGGATTTACGTGGGGGGCCACATATATTAAGTGGGCTTATGATACGGTGTAAGGCCGGAGATTCACTAAGGACCTTCAGAGCGATAGGGCATCGATAGGCTAGTGATCGGGTAGCAATAGGGCACCGATCGGGTAGTAAAGCCGGTGTAACTCCGGTGAAGCTTCGCTGAAGGCCCGGTGGAGATACTTAGCAGATCCAATTGAACATTATGGAAACTAAATGACAGAGGCTACCACTGCAGGGTGGTCTATGTTGGCTAACTGTCCGCAAGCGGCATCGATATCCTTTCCGCGGCTGCGGCGGAGACGGGCGTTTACCTTTTTAGACTCCAGATATCTCATGAATTTATCTGTGACTGCCTCATCTGGCTTCTCAAAGCGAGCCGCATCAATAGGGTTGTATTCTATGATGTTTACCAGATCAGCCGGGACCTGGCGATAGATCTTTACTAGTTCTTCGGCGTCCTGGATACTATCGTTGAAGTCTTTGAAAAGGATATATTCGAAGGTAATCTCGTTCTTTGTTTTGGTGTAGAAGTAGTTTAATGCGTCTACAATGGCCGCCAGATTGTTAGTTTCATTGATGGGCATGATCTCGTTGCGCTTAGCGTCATTGGCGGCGTGGAGCGACAAGGCCAGCTTGAATCTTACCTGATCGTCTCCTAACTGGCGGATCATTTTGGCGACACCAGCGGTGGAAACCGTGATGCGGCGCGGGCTCATGCCGAGGCTTTCAGGAGAGCTGATCTTTTCAATTGCCTTCATTACATTCTTGTAATTCAGCAGAGGCTCGCCCATGCCCATGAAGACTATGTTGGTGAGGCCTTTGCCGTAGTGCTTTACAGCCTGTTCATTTACTGCTACTACTTCATCTACAATCTCGTCAAAATCGAGGTTGCGCTTGCGGGCCATGTAGCCGGTGGCGCAGAACTTGCAGGAAAGAGAACAGCCGACCTGCGAAGAGACGCACACTGTCATCCTCTTTTCGGTAGGGATGAGGACGCTTTCTACGAAATGAGTATCGTGGAGCTTGAGGCGGTTCTTAATGGTCCCGTCGCTGCTGAACTGACTGTGATCGATCTTTACTTTTGGTATGAAATACTGCTCTGCCAGCTTTTCTCTCAGGCTTTTGGATAGATTGGTCATCTCGCTAATTTCGCTAACGAACTTCTTCCAGATCCATTCCTCTATCTGCTTTGCCCTAAAAGCTGGTTCACCCCACTCCTTCATCTGAGTTTGCAGCTCCTGAAGGGTAAGGTTCCTAAGGTTTTTCATAGCGGCAAAGGTACGCCACACCAATAGATTATTTAGTTAATATCCTCATAACTAAATATGCATCGGGGGGATTACATCCTTCAGAAATTTTTATACTTTGTGTCAAAAACCATACTATATGAAGAAATTTCTCCGTTTTATTGGCGTACTGCTGCTCATAATAATCGCAGGCGTCGTGATAATGGGGCTCGTGGCTCCAAAGGACATCACATCTGAGCGCTCTGTAGTGATCAATGCACCTAAGGAAAGGGTAATGGCACACATGTTTAAATATGAGAACTTCAATTCCTGGAATCCCTTCAGAGATTTGGACACCACAATGGTAAGTTCTGTGACGGGAACAGACGGAACACCGGGTGCAAAGTATGAATGGAAAGGAAATGATGATATGGGAAGTGGTGAAATGGTGACAAAGGAAGTGACAGGTGACGAGATGAAATATGACATGAGGTTTATCGAACCCTTTGAGTCTGAGGCTAAAGGCTACTGGAGAGTGGAGGAAGCAGGAAACGGGCAAAGCAAGGCGATATGGGGCTTCTCTACCCATGCGGGATTTCCGATGAACGGCATGATGATGTTATTTGGGATGAAGAAGAATCTGGAGAAGGATTTTGACAAGGGTTTGGGAAGGCTCAAGACCTATGTAGAAGCGCATGCCAATGATGAGCCAGCATCAGGGTATAGCATTACAGACACCCAGTTCCCCGGCGGCACCTATGCTACTCTGAGGCAAAAGACGACAACGGATATGGATGTGCTGATGAAGTTCTTTGATGAAAGCTATCAGAAATTGGGCAAAGCTGCGGGCAGCAGGATAACTGGTCCGGCGACATGTCTGGGTTATGGATGGGATGAAAAGGCAAACCAGGCGGATCTTGCAGCAGCATTTCCTGTGAGCGGTGCAGACCCAGTAGCCGGCGCTAC
>CAMPJV010000238.1 GCA_946886975.1 uncultured Taibaiella sp.
CGGCAACAGGTTTGCTCCTTACTTTGGCATAACACATCAGTGTGTCATCCAGGGCGACGCCACATATGCGTCCATCGCAGCAGCTAGTATTCTGGCCAAGACACACAGGGATGACTACATGAAAAAGCTGCATGACGACTTCCCTCACTACAATTGGAAGCAAAACAAAGGCTACGGCACGCCTCACCATAGGAAGCAGATGAGCATACATGGCTTCTCACCATTTCATAGACTTACCTTCAAAGTAGACCTTTCTAATTTCGAGGAGGAGGTGCTGGAAGATGAGATTATGCCAGAGGAAGAAACAATTCAAATATAGCCCCTGCAGGCTCATTATCTTTTACGCTGATCTTTCCTTTGTGAGCTCTCACTATTCGCTGCGTCAGGTATAGCCCAAGCCCCGTTCCCTTTGTCCTCCTTGTGTCCTCATTCCCTATCCGGTAAAACTTCCTGAATATCTTCAGCTTCTCATTATCCGGCACCCCTGTTCCCTGGTCCATCACCTGGAAACACAGGCCCTTGTTCTTCGGGAAGAGCTTCAGGGTAATCAGCTTATCCGGAGGTGAGTACTTAATCGCATTTTCAATAAGGTTGCTGATCGCCATTTGCAGCATCAGCTTGTCACCGTTCACCAAGCTGTCAAACTCTGCGATCTCGGCGAAGAACCTTTCGGGGTAACGTTGTGTGTAATCCCTTACGGACGCCTCCACCAGCTCAGCAAAGTTCATTTTCTCTTTAGATGCCTTATACTGTCCGCCCTCCATCTGGCTTGCCAGCAGCATATTATTGCACAGGTCATTGAGCCTGTTGGACTCCTTAATACACTTGTCTATGAGCAAATGCTTCCTTTCTTCATCAAGCTGATACTTTTCCAGTGTCTGTAGGTTTAGCTTCATAGCAGCGATAGGAGACTTCAGCTCATGAGTCACTGCAAGCATAAAATTATTCTGCTGACGAGACAGCCGTATACTTCTTAGGAAAGACATGTATACAATAGCCGCCCCAATAAAGATGACCAGGAGAAAGGTGCTACCCTCCCCCAGGTACTGCTTCTTTCGTATTGACCGCGTTTTCTCAAGTTCCTTCATCTCTTCGTGGTACTGCCCGGGACTGATAACACTATCCACTTGTGACCTCAGGTGAAAAGCCTGAAGTTCATATATACGTTCACTCTGTTTGTTCAGGCTTATACCCCAGAAAATTAGCGCAGCAATTGTGTAGAGAAGTAAGAGTAAATATATAGTGTTGAAATACCGCATCAGGGATTGGATTGGCTATTTTATTCGGTACCCAAGCTTTTCCACCCTCAGCCCCACCTGTAGTACTTCCGGCAGTGGGTTAATTCTCATGTTCTGCTCGAACCTTATCTCGTAAGTCCCTGGCTTTTTAAATACCATAGGATCATCGTTCCGCGTCATGGGCATCCTCTGCTCCCATATTTCCCCCATTCCCCGACCGAGCCACTTGCCGGAAGTCTCAGCCAGAGGTATCTCTATCCTGGATTTAGAAAAGGTACTATCGCCCGGCTGTTTTGTATATACCGTTATCCAGATATTAGAGAACCGGTATGCTTCGGTATGACGAATAATAAAGTAGAGATTATACAGGGCAGCCGTATCCATTATGTCAACCTTAAAACCTGGGCGGTATTGCGTGCTCCACGCATAGTGCGGGATGGCCACATCCTTTTGAAAATAAGGCGAAGGCATGCACCCATAAAAGCAAACAGATGCTATCAGACATAAAACAATAACTGAGCTTTGTTTCAATAAGTTCATTCCAGACTGTTCCTTTGCTATGCCTAAAGTACGTTTAAAACCTGTTCCTTCGCCTTTTCCAGTTCATCCTTCATGCTGATCACGAGTTGCTGTATGTCGGCATTGTTTGCCTTAGCCCCCAGCGTGTTGATCTCTCTGCCAATTTCCTGGAGGATAAACCCAAGCTTCTTACCCTTCGAAGACTCATCTTTTCCAATAATTCCATGAAAGTACTGGCAGTGCTGCTTCAGTCTCATCTTCTCCTCCGAGAAGTCCATCTTTTCAATATAGAAGATCAGCTCCTGCTCAAACCTGTTCGGATCAATATTCTCCGTGCCGACCACGTCTTTCAGTGACTGTGAAAGCTTGTTCCTGATCTTGTCTGTCCTTTGCGCCTCCAGGGGAAGGATGTGCTCCAGGAGGCTTTCAATATTCGTGATCCTTTCAGATATATCCTTCTCTATTGCAGATCCCTCATTGCGCCTATGGTCCATCAGGTGCCGTGCAGCTTCTTCTATCAGTTGCTTTGCTTCGAGCCATTCTTCTTCCGGTAGCACATCCTGCTCCGGAACAACTACTTCGGGCATACGCATCAGGGTGGAAAGGATATTATCCTGGGGAATATTGAGCTGGTCTGCTATTTGCTTCATGCCTTCATAATAGTATACAGCAAGCCCTGTATTGATCGTCATAGGCTTGGAAGCTCCGTCTTGCCTTACCGCAATATTGAAGTCTATGCTGCCCCGCATCAACATCGCGTTCAGAAGATTGCGAATGTCCAATTCATAAGAGCGGAGAAGTGGAGGGAGTTTGGTGGATATCTCAAATTGCTTACCATTAAGAGATTTTATCTCCACTACGATCTGGCGGCCATTTACCGTTGCCTCTGCGCGGCCAAAGCCCGTCATCGAATACAGCATAGATTCTATTTGAGACAAAAATCAGCAAAGCTTTGCCAATAAAAAAACATTGGCCGCTAATTATGGAAAATACCTTCTAAAATCGTCTTAAAACATCCATGGTGCGCCATGAAATGGCGTGCGAATTGGCTATTTTTGTTTTTATCACAACTATTCAGCGCATGCGCATCTGGTATATCATTGCTTTCTTACTTGTGTCTTTAGGTGCTCTGGCACAGCAGCCTTCGGGTTCCCGTTCCGAATTGGAGAAGCGCAGACAGAACATATTAGAGGCAATCCGCGAGACGCAGGAGCAGTTAGTGATCACGAAGAAGGATAAGAATGCAACCATAGGACAGCTGCGCGCCCTTCAGAATAAGCTCGCCGAACGCCAGAAACTGATCAACAACATAAATCAGGAAGTAGCTGCGATCAACCAGAACATCCAGTACTCGGCAAAGGAGATAGCCCAGCTGCGCCAGAACCTGGATATGCTTAAGATCCGCTACGCCCAGTCTATCCGGTATGCCTACAAGAACAGGAGCTCCTATAATATGCTGGCATTCCTCTTCTCTTCGGACGACTTCAACGAAGCTATTCGCAGACTCAAATATTTGAAGAAGTACCGCGACTACCGAAAGGAACAGGCCGACCAGATCAGGATTACGCACTCCAGCATAGAAAAGAAGCTTGGCAACCTGAACAAGGAGAAAAGCCAGAAGGATCTTTTGAGAACTGCTGAAGAACAGCAGAAAATGGTGATCCTTAAAGAAACGACTGAAAAGGATAAGGTCGTAAAGGAACTGAAAGGCAGGGAGAAAGAACTAGCCGGAAGTATTTCGAAAAACCAGAAGTCTTTAAGACAACTGGAAAAGACCATTTCTAACCTTATCCAGCGAGAGATAGAACTTGCGAAGAAAAGGGAAGAGGAGGAGCGTCGAAGAGAAGAACAGCAAAGAAAAGAAGAAGAACAGCGCAGGTTGGCAGCAGCAAATGCGGGCAACAATATGACTGTAAACACAGGGTCCGGAACAAGGCCGGCTGTCCCTGGCGGCACTACTCCAACATCCAATCCGACAGCCACGCGTCCCTCAGCTCCTGCAGCAACTAAACCTGTAGCCTCTACAGTAAGTCCCAAACCTACGGCAAGTTCAGTCAGGCCCTCTTATAAGCTCAGTCTCACACCAGAGGCTACTGCTATATCGAACAACTTTGAGGGCAACAAGGGTAAACTCCCCTGGCCGGTGCAGTCAGGATTCATTGCTGAGGGATTTGGTAAAAAGAAGCACCCGGTCTATAACATTGTCATGGACAACACCGGCATTGAAATACAGACGAATCCTAATGCGCCAGCAAGGGCTGTGTTCAACGGTAAGGTCAGCAGTATCGTGTTTGTACCAGGTATGGGACAGTGCGTCCTCGTCACTCACGGACAGTTCTTTACTGTATACTCCAGGTTAGGGAACTTAACGGTAAAGAAGGGCGACAATGTCTCTCTCAAGCAAACATTAGGATATGTTATTCCCAATGACAACGGAGAGAACCTGATGCACTTCGAGCTTTGGAAGGTTGGTAGCAATGATAAGTCCTTCCCTCTCGACCCGGCAGGCTGGATAGCCCAGTAGATTCGGCTAAATTAGCACGTTACCCGTCATCTCTTCCGGAATGGATAGTCCCATGTACTGGAGTATCGTGGGAGCAATGTCACCGAGCTTGCCAGGTTTTATGGTGCCGTTGAAGTCATTTGCTATTATAAAGAAGGGTACGGGATTTAGCGTATGAGCTGTATTAGGCGATCCGTCTTCATTGATCAGGTAATCAGAATTCCCATGGTCCGCTGTCAGGAATACAGCGTATCCCTTCGACAGAGC
>CAMPJV010000239.1 GCA_946886975.1 uncultured Taibaiella sp.
GTATGACTTACATGGATATGGGCAGGATCGATGAGGCCTACAATGACTTCAAAACTGCCCTCCTTTACAAGCCCGATGAGTATAGCGCCCTGGATAATGTAGGTGTCGTATTAGCAATGAAAGGACACTATGATTCATCGCTGGTCTACTTAAATAAAGCCATTGCTGTAAACAAAGAGTACTATTCTCCCTACCGCAACCGGGGACTTACCTACCTAAAGCTGAATAGGCTGCCTGAAGCTATCAGTGACTTTAATAAGTATCTCCAATTCGAACCTAATGCGTTTGCAACCTATAACACGCTCGGAGTATGCTATCAGAACCTGGGCATGTACCAGGAGTCGGTAAAGGCATTTACCAAAGCAATAGACATTAAGCCAGAACCGGTCTTTTACCTGAATAGATCTTACTCATACAACGGTCTTAAGAATGCTGACGCTGCCAGGAATGATGCGCTTTTGGCAAAGCAGAAGGGCGTACAGCTGCCGGACGATTATGCCCGATCACTAAGCATCAACTAACAATTACAAACGGTATGTCAGCAAAACGTAAGAACAATCCGTCGAGTAAAACTGCTGCTCCGATTAGTCTTGCAATGGGTGCCGGATTGAGCGCCAAGCTTCCCTCTCAAGCTGATAAGACCAGCCAACTGGTGCTTTTCACTGTATTAGCTACTTTGATAGCATTCCTTCCTGTGCTAAGAGCGGGCTTCGTCGCCTGGGACGATGGAGTCTACGTTTACGACAATCCCCTGGTAAAAGACTTCTCCAGGCTTGGTGAGCTTTTAACTACACCCGTGGCAGGGGGAAACCATCATCCCCTAACGATGTTCAGTCTGGCTTTGAATTACCAGCTATCTGGCGAAGAAGCATGGTCTTACCACTTGCTCAATCTGGTAATACATCTTATAAACTGCTTTTTGGTTTTTCGGCTCTGCATGCTGTTAAGTAAAGGGAATAGCTTCATAGCCTTCACAACAGCCATTTTATTTGGTCTTCATCCTATGCATGTCGAGTCCGTGGCGTGGGTATCAGAGCGCAAGGATGTTCTGTACGGCATGTTCTTTATTGGTGGACTTATTTCATACACCAGTTATGTGGATACTGGCTTGCGCAAGCACTATTGGGTCGCTCTGTTGTTCCTTTGCCTATCTCTTTTGTCGAAGCCTGCCGCGGTTATATTCCCTGTTGTTTTATTTTCTATAGACTATCTCAGGGAGCGGAAGCTGGACAGAAGATTATTTGCCGAAAAGATACTATTTTTCATTCCCGCCATCGCAATGGGCGCATTGACATACTTCGCTCAGAAAGAGGCCGGAGCGACCTCTGACAATGTATTTGGTCTTGGCTCAAGGATAATGTTTGGGTTCTACGGCCTGATGATGTATTTCTTTAAGCTATTTATTCCTTTCAACCTTGCGGCCGTTTATCCGTTTCCTCGTGCAGGTCAGGATCTACCTTTCGTATACTACGCCGCACCATTGTTCTTCGTAGCGCTAACTGTTCTTTTTGTATACTCTGTCAAGCGTTATAGGGCAATAGCCTTTGGCATCTTATTCTACCTTGTAAACCTTTTGCTTGTCTTACAGGTGTTGCAGGTGGGCCTATCAGTTATCTCCGACCGCTATACCTATATTCCATATATCGGCCTCTTCTTTGCATTGGCATGGACGATCGATCACTTTACCAAAGGCGTCGCTCGCAGAGGTTATTACATAGTAATTCCGATCATTCTTTTACTGGCTATGCTAACATACCGGCAATCATTGGTGTGGACTAGTAGCAGTACGCTTTGGGACCATGCAATTGCTTCAGTACCCAGTACCGTGGCTTATACAGGCAAGGCGATGTTGATGAACGATGAAAAGAAGCCAGATGAGGCAATCTTCTATTATAGTGAAGCATTAAAGTTGGACCCCGATTATCATGAAGCATACATTCGCAGGGGTGATGTTTACATGGATGCCGATAGGCTTGACCTGGCTTACCAGGATTATAAGACGGCGTTGGTACTGAAACCCGGGTATTATCTGGCATTAGCCAATATGGGCGGACTGATGGGAAAGCGTGGACAATTCGATTCAGCTCTCTTCTATCTTAGCCGAAGTATTAGCCTTAATCCCGACAATAAAACGGCATACAGGAACCGCGCCATTACCTACACCAACCTTAACTTGAATGAAAATGCAATAGCAGACTTTAAACAGTACTTACAGTATGACCCGGCCAATGCAGATATTCATAACGCAATCGGGAGTTGTTACCGTTCAGTAGGAAAACACGATGAGTCGATTCAGTCCATATCACGGGCAATAGAGATCACCAGGTCGCCTGCTTTTTTCTTGAATCGTTCTTACTCGTTCAATGCGGCAGGAAGAGTCGGTGAAGCAAGGGCTGATGCATTGACGGCGCGGCAGGCCGGCGTGCAGATATCACCTGATTATGCGAAGCAGATTGGGGCAGAGTAACTTTTCCCTAGTTGGCCACAGTCGTTATGCCATTTCTAAGTAGCTCTTCTGATTTCTTGACATTGCCGTTTGCCCGGTATAGTTCAGATGCTGCAGTAAGGATGGCAGGATTAGTAAAATTGTACTGAAGGCAAAGTTCCATTAGCATGAGAGAGTGCTTCTTGTCCTCTTTCTTTTTATAGAGATAATTGTATCCAACCCTGTAGCAAAAATCAGCAGCTCTTTCAGGTTCTGTAGGGAAGAGATACCTAAGATAGCTGATCACGAATTCTCTTGAAGGTGTGTAATGAGGGATTTTTTGCATTACCTCTTCAAAGCCATTCAATAGTTCCTCACTGTCCCTGTTCAGTTCATATCTGGCTGCCAGCACTCCCGTTGACATATGTAGTGCCGATTCGTACATAGGATAGATAGCTATCGCTTTCTTCAGATGATATTCCATAGTATCAATGAGCCGCCTTTTATCAGCAGTGTCCGTTAGCGTCGGGTATCTCCTGGTATAGAGAGACACGGCGATGAAGCAATTTGCTCTTGCACTTTTGTCGGAAATGGCTACATCAGTTCGGTCTAGTGTGAGCGGATCTTTCCACTGCTGTACCCTGCTAACACTTATCCAGATGAATATACCTGCTGCTAGCAATGCAGCGCCACTCCATGCCTTCCTATAATATGTCGGCTTGGGAAGACCGCCAATTGGCTGGGTTATGAAGTAGGATACAGCTAACGCCATAGCTATTGATGGCGCATATAGAAATCTTTCGTTCATGAAGGTGCCGACTGAAACTACTATATTGGAGACTATGCTGATCGTAATCAGAAATGCAAGTATTGCATACGCGTAAAGATTTCTGCTTCTGATTTTATACAATGCCCACGCACACATGAGAACATAGACAAGTAGCGATGTGATGACCCTGATGTCCGACCAATTCATCTTCGGTACATGGTATGGGTAATAGTCATGAGTAAGCGGGTAGGGCATAAATAGCAATTTCAGATACCATCCCAACGTAAACACTATTGTTGCAAACTTTTCGGAGACAGACATCTCCAGGAATGGATCGTTCATAAGATTAGTTACCGCCTTCCCATGATCCACGAGATAGCCCAATGCAGCATAACGCACTGCGATGAAAATGGCCGCAGCAAAGATCAATGGTACAGCGGCTGCCATAAGCGCTTTACCTTGGCTTTTCCGGAAGAACCATATTGTTAGCGGGACCAACGCAACAAAGGTTATCGCACTTTCCTTTGAAAGTAAGCCAAGGAATAGAAAGCAACCTGAAATAAGTAACCAACTTCGTTTGGATGTATCAATATACCTTATGCTTGCCCAAAGGCTGCCAAGCGAAAATAAGAGAGCCAGTATTTCATCACGTCCTTTGATGTTTGCGACGCTCTCTGTATGTATCGGATGCAGGGTCCACACTGCTGCTGCTATAAAGGGAAAGGAAAGCAATATTGTTTTCTGTTCTTTGTGGTGAAGCATACGCAGTACGCGAAACAAGAGAACTGCTGTCATGCCATAGAGTAGGATGTTTATAAAGTGGCTGATATCAGGTCGGTCTGGTCCAAATACTGATACCTCCCAGGCAAACGTTGCCAGAGATAAAGGTCTATATCTGCCACCTTCCAACAGGTACAATTCTTCTTCCTTCTGGAAGTATCCCAGAAATGAATCTGAGCTGAATATATCACGTAGTCCTTCTATGCCATTTTGCACATAGGCATTCTTAGTAATAACGATCTCGTCATCTAGCATGTATCCGAATCCTATACTGCTCCCATACAGAAGGAATGATATAGCGAACAGGATGATAGTTGGCAATACAAGTGTATCTCGGCCCCGCATTGGAACAGTCTTGCCTTTTTTCTTTAGTTCGGCGGCGTCAGTGTGCTGTTTCGGTTTTGTCGTATTCCCTGGTTTCTTTTGATTCATTCTTTGTGATTTACTTGAAGGGCAAAAAGCTGGGACCTGCTGACTTGTGTCACCTCTTAAGATAGAGCATATTGGCATAATAAAAAAGACCCCCCGGGAAACCGGAGGGT
>CAMPJV010000240.1 GCA_946886975.1 uncultured Taibaiella sp.
GTGGTACTTCATGTACTTGACGACGCCACTGATTGGGTTGCGGTTTACGTGGACATTGAGGGGAGACATGAATATTGATACCTGCAGCCGCTTGTCCTTGAAATACTCGGGCTCGAACGTTTCTTCGATAACCACCACTTTGCCATCGGCGGGAGCGATTATTCTTTGCTCGCCTTCAGAGAACACCCTATTGGGAAGGCGGAAGAACCAGATGATCCAGAACCAGAGCAGGAATATGATAATATTCAGCAGCCAGAAAAGGATGGGCACCTGGTATAGGAAGCGATAAGAGAAATAGGCTATAAGTGCCCAGACTATGGTGGCAATGAGAATGTACTTATATCCTTCGCGGTGAAGACGCATTAGTGATGATTAAGGCGGTAAAATTAGATTAAAAAATGTGGAGGGGAAGAGGGGGCATAAAAAGGTAAGCGTAAGCAAAGGCAAAAGGGGTTGCGACAAGCAGGGAATCGAAGCGGTCGAGAGCACCGCCATGGCCCGGCATCATGGTGCCGGAATCCTTTACATCTGCAAGGCGTTTTAGCTTTGACTCGAGGAGGTCTCCGGCTGTGCCAGCAATGGCGGCGCAAAGGGCTAAGGCGATCCAGTCGATCATGCGGTAATAACCCGAATAGTGACCCCAAATGGCGGCACCGGCTATTGTCAAGATCGCGCCTCCGGCAGTGCCTTCCCAGGTCTTTTTAGGAGATATCTTGGAAAAGGGGGTTTTCCCGATGAAAGAACCTACGAGATAGGCCATGGTGTCGTTCATCCAGATCATGAGGATAAGTGCCAGGGGGACTATTATGCTGATACTGCGAAGGCCCAGGAACATTAATATTGGCAGCGTTACGTAGATCATTGCCCCACCTGCCTGGAGGACTGATGGAAGTGACTTGCCACCGCTGAAAGCGGCAAATAAAAGAATAAGCGTAGGTACGAAGAGTAGGGACAGACCAGCTGTTTTATCGAATTCGACGCCTAAATGGAAGATGGCAAAGGCTACAGATAGTAACAGGCCGATGCTAAATAGCTGGGTTGTGACCTGCATCCACTTAGGGCGGTAAGCGCCGGGGTAGATCTTTTTGACCAGCCGGAAGTAATCCCTTAGACAGAGAACAAGAATAAGCAGGACGAGGCCCAGAAAAGCCCACTCACTCCAGAGGAGGCCCAGCATCATAATGATGCAAAACACGATGGCACTGCCAAGGCGGGTGAAGAAGGTAGGCCAATGTAGAGCCATCAAGCTGTTTTATCGGGTAAATTTATTGTTCTCCTTCCATTAATTCCTCAGTGGTGTAATCGGCAGACCAGTCGGCTGGCAGAGGGGTCCTAGTTTTCCAGAGCATATACATGCCTGCGGCGAAAATGACTGCGCCAATTAGCACCCAGGAAAGAGGGACGGAATTGGTGTCATTGATAGCTTTCAGACTGCTGTTATTCCCGGCCAGGTAAGTAATGACGACCTGTAGACCATTGAAGAACATGTGCGCTATGATACTGCACCAGATTGATCCTGTGAGATAGTAAATGAGCGCCAGAAGACAGCCCGCAAGGAAAATGGAAGGTAAGCCATAGACGTTTGAGTGCATGAGCGCGAACATCAGCGCCGATATGATAATAGGGAAATAGATTGTCTGGCTGCGCTTGGCTACGAACCTCATCAGAACCCCCCGGAAGAACAGTTCTTCGCTGAGCCCAGGTAGAACGGCAAGGACAACTATGCTAATAATCAGGTGAAAAGGAGAAGACATGGCCAGCAATCCTTTAAATGCCTGATCGTTTGCCTCTTGCGCTTTTTTGGCAGCTTCACCAAGGTTCAGGTGGCTTACCAGCTCTGCAATGCCAAGGAAAAGCGGTGTAGCTCCCAGCATGATCAATATGGGAAGCAGCCAATGAAGCGTGTTGCCGGGCTTTACCAGACCGAGATACCTGGCTGGTCTTGGATGGGTAAAGTAGCCGAACAACAGAGCGGGCAAAAGGAAAATACCTATAGCTGAGAAGAACTGGAATAAGAGAGCTGCGTCTATGACTCTGCGGGGGCTGTTCTCATTTATGGACGTGATGTCGGTGATGGCGACGCCCATCATGTTCATCAGTAAGGGTGTTAGGGCGAACACGAAAAAAGACGCCATGACGGCTATCAGGATAATGAACTGCAATAACTGAAAATACCAGGGGTAACTCCTCCAATACCTGTTGAACATGAAAGGCCGTTTCGGCGCAAAGTTAGCAGAGGAAGCCGCTCATTTCAAAGGTGATTGTATTCTTAACGTTTACAGCCTCCATTCTCCGGAGAAACATTAACCTTGTTTTGGCCATAAATCAGTACCCGCAAGAGTTATTTTCTTATTTTTGAATGTTATTCTAATACAGGCAATGGAAGAAATAGCCGCGGGAGCGCTTTTAAATCAGATCAATACACCGGCCGATCTTAAGAAATTAGACAAGACACAGTTGCAGCAGGTTTGTAATGAGCTGAGGCAGTTCGTTATAGATTGCGTTAGTGTGCATGGCGGACATTTCGGTGCGAGCCTGGGAGTAATAGAGCTTACTGTTGCCCTGCATTATGTGCTTAACACGCCAGACGATCAGCTGGTGTGGGACGTAGGTCACCAGGCCTATGGGCATAAGATACTTACCGGTAGGCGGAAGGTATTCCATACCAACAGGAAATATGGCGGATTAAGTGGTTTCCCTAAGAGAAGTGAGAGCGAGTACGATACTTTCGGAGTGGGGCACTCCTCTACTTCCATCTCTGCGGCACTTGGTATGGCTATTGCCTCCAAGCTAAAGGGAGAAACCGATCGTCAGCATGTGGCCGTGATAGGTGATGGAGCGATGACTGCTGGCCTACCCTTTGAGGCCTTGAACCACGCAGGGGTGAGCAACTCTAACCTGCTGGTGATCCTGAACGACAATAACATGTCCATTGACCCGAATGTCGGGGCATTGAAGGAATACCTGACTGATATCTCGACCTCTCATACATGGAATAAGTTCCGGGATGATGTATGGAAACTGTTGGGCAAGCTTCCTTACGGAGATCTGCAGCGGGACATCGCCTCTAAGGTGGAGGCTGGACTGAAGGGGATGATCTCAAAGTCCAGCAACTTATTTGAGGCCCTTGGGCTGAGATACTTCGGACCTATTGACGGACATAATGTGCTGAAGTTGGTGGAGATACTGGACGATATGAAAGATATCCCCGGACCTAAGCTGCTGCACATCAAGACAGTAAAGGGGAAAGGGTATGACCTGGCTGAGAAAGACCAGACGTTGTGGCATGCTCCGGGGACATTTGACAAGATTACCGGGAAGATCAATAAGAAACTAATCACTATACCTGAACCGCCCAAGTACCAGGATGTGTTTGGGCTTACTATAATTGAGCTGGCAGAGAAGAACCCAAAGATCATGGGGATCACTCCGGCTATGCCTTCAGGGTGCTCTCTGAAGTATATGATGGAGCTGATGCCTGACAGAGCACTGGATGTGGGTATTGCTGAACAACATGCTGTAACTCTGAGTGCCGGACTGGCCACACAGGGAATGACCGTTTTCTGCAATATCTACAGCTCCTTTATGCAGCGCGCCTATGATATGGTGGTGCATGATGTGGCCATACAGAAACTACCAGTTATCTTCTGCCTGGACAGAGCAGGACTAGTTGGGGACGATGGTCCGACTCACCATGGGGCATATGACATCCCTTACATGAGGTGTATACCTAATGTGGTGGTAAGTGCGCCTATGAATGAGGCTGAGCTAAGGAACCTGATGTACACGGCACAACTAGATGAGAATAAGAACCCCTTCGTCATTCGGTACCCCCGCGGCCAGGGTGTGATGCCTGAATGGCGGACTCCGATGGAAAAGATAGCGATAGGAAAGGGTAGAATCATCAAGGAGGGAGAGGATATTGCAATACTTACCATAGGGCATCCGGGCAACTTTGCCGTAGAGGCGTGCAGAGCATTGACAACTGAAGGGATAAATGCTGCCCATTATGACATGAGGTTTGCTAAACCCTTAGATGAGGCACTGCTACATGAGATCGCCAGCAAGTTTGCCAAGGTTATTACGGTGGAGGATGGTACTGTTGTAGGTGGATTTGGCAGCGCGGTCCTAGAATTTATGGCTGCTCATAATTACAACCCTGATATGAAGATCCTTGGCATTCCGGACAGAATAGTTGAACATGGAAAGCCTGAGGAGCTGCACAGGGAGTGTGGGTATGATGCCAAAGCGATAGTTGAGGCGGTAAGGGCCTGCCTTCCGACAAGTGTAACAACCCGGATTCTAGCTTAAGCGGCCTTAGGTGTTTGCGATTGCACTATGCAATTATGCTAGACTCTAAGAACATATTTATTGCAAGTGAACATCTTCACCGCAAAGTGCAGTGGCTTCCCGACTACCTGACAGCATGGATGTACAGTGGCGTTAGAGAGGATTTCAACTATGAACTAGTTTTCACAAACATTCGGGAGTTCTTCCCGAAGGGCAGTCTATATA
>CAMPJV010000241.1 GCA_946886975.1 uncultured Taibaiella sp.
GGTGTGGGAAGCGCTGCCTGCTGTACTTGCAGTGGCTGGCCCAGAGTCGGCATTGCCGTTGGCAAACTTTGTAGACATAACCTGGTAACCACCAAGGCTAAGTGCTCCAAGTAATGCAAGCCCGGTCATCACGCCGAGCATACGACGCCAGTTGTAAGCCGCAGCAGGCTTATTGGCAGGCATCTTCTGGTCGAGCAACTCACGCATGTTAGCCCAGGCACCCGGACGCTCATGCTCCTCCCCACCGCTCAGTCGCAGCTTTACCAGTTCATCGATGTTTATCATGTTTTTATCCATCTGGATAAATCTTTACTTTTTTAAATGCAGATTCTGTCTTTCAATCTTTTCCTTCAATATGCGCCTCCCTTCGGACAAATGCCATTTGGAGGTGCCTTCGCTAATACCCAGGTTCTTTCCGATCTCTTTGTGTGAAAACCCTTCCATCACATACATATTGAACACAGCCCTTGTAGCACCCGGCAAAGTTTGTACCATCTCCAGCAGCTCGTTGTAATACAACTTATCTGCGTGGTCTTTATGTACGAACTGATCCTTTTCTACAAGTACGATCTTTTCGTTATACTTGACGTTTTGCTTCACATAGTCGGACACTGCGTGGAAAACTATCTTTCTAAGCCAGCCTTCAAAAGAACCCTGGAAGGTGTACTGCTCGACCTTTTGAAAGGCGCGCAGGAAACCATTATTTAATACCTCCTCTGCCTGCATTTCCTGATCTATATAGCGCCTGACCAGCGACATCATTCGCGGATAAAACAACTTGTACATTTTTTCCTGAGCGCTCCGCTCGTTACGAATGCACCCCTGTATGAGCTCTTGTAACTCAGTTGTTTGTCCAGGTACGCTATATGCCAAAGCTATAGGCAAGTAATGGGTATTAAATGTTGTCCGACTATAAAGACTGCCCTGATATAAAATAGGTTGGGTAAAAAGGCGGCAATAATACCTAAGTTAACAAATTTTATGGCCTCAAGGTAAGGGTTTGAGGGTTTTTACGGTACATATTATGATGGATTACATGGTGAGAGGTATTTCAGGCAAATGATATTAGTAAAAACGTCTATTTAGACCCGAAGCAATAGGGCACCGACAGGACAGTGATCAGGTAGGGATAGGGTGGCGATGGAGTGGAAGAGTTCAGGCAGCTCCTATGTTACTCGGGGGTAACTCCGGTGGAAAGGCTATGATGAGGCATAGATAAAGCATAGTGAAAGCATAGTGAAAGCATACACGAGGCGATAAAGTGTAATATGAAAGAGATTTAAAGTAAGGTTTTGCTAGCGGGAGGAGAGGCTGAGGCCGAAGAGGTAATTGGTGCCGGGCATAGGGCGGGACTTTACGACCTGGTATTCGGAACCCAAAATATTGTTGAGCTGTGCGCTGAGGGTGAGGGTGTGACGCCGGAGAGGGAGGAGGTAGCTTAGCTGGAGATTTGAGGTGGAGTAGGAGGGTATGAGGTCGGACTCGTCTATGTTGACGTACCTGGAGCCGGTGTAGTTATGATTGTAATTGACATGCAACTGATTCCACGTGAAGCCGAGATTAGCCTGACCGTTGTACTTTGGGGTGTAGGGTATCTGCTTTCCTATGCTGCCATCGTTGGAGAGGTAGCTGGAGAGGGTGGTGGCGAGTGTGTAGGACGTGTTGAGGCCAATGTGGAACTTCCAGTTGCGGAAAGGGAAGGAGAGAAGGTTTTCGGTCTCGATGCCGCGGCTATGGACTGAGGCGATGTTGTGGGGTGTCCAGATGGCGCCGCCTAACCAGATGATCCAATCGTCTATGACGCGGTTGTAGACTGATACATCATGAAGGAGCGAGATGGTCTTAAGTATTTTGGTCTCTACTTTATAGCCTATATCTCCGCTCCAGCCCTGCTCGGGCTTAAGGTCTTTGTTGCCCCCGGGATCATAATAGAGCTCGTTGAGGGTGGGGGCACGGTAGGTTTTCTGAACGTTGGCGCTTACGGTGAGCCAGTTGGAAAGGAGGTATGCACCGTTGATTCCGGGTAGGAGAATTGTTCTATAATTTATGGCTTCAACCCTTAAATTGATAGCTGAGTGGAAGCGGTCATTCAAATTGTTGTAGGCATAGGCTGCAGCAATGGCGTAGCGTGATTGTTGCCGGGTTGCTGCGTATATCTGCATCCAGGAGATCTGGACCGGGGTGAAGAGCATGAGGCTGTGCCTGAAACCAAACTTCTTTTTCCAGCCGGCTTCGAGGAAGTACTGATAGACCGTGTTGGTATTGTCCATCAATACCGCTTCGTCGTTGAAGTTCATCTTTTCGGTGAGGAAGGCAGTGCGTGTGTAAGCGGAGGAGGTGCCTGCTTTTCGGTTCCAATCTAACATGACCCGTAGGGACTGATCCTTCCTGTTTTTTACGGAGCTGCTTTCAAAAAGCGCAGGAGGAATTTCGCGGTAATAGTTCTGATACCAGGCAGCGAGGCGGAAGGTGTTCTTAGCATTGAGTTTGTAGGCGAGCTGTGGAAGTATGGTGATACCCTTAAGGTGGCTGTTTGACATCTCTTTTCTTTCGCCGAAAGAGGTGTAGCGGAAATTATTCTTTGCGGATTGGGTGAGTACGTTGGTGGAGAAAGACCAGCGTGTGTTGTTTATAGCGGCTTTAGCACCGAGCGTGTATTGGCCGTAACTGCCTGCACCAGCGGCGAGGGTGTAACTTAGATGATTAGAATCGAATGTGGGCGGATCTGTTTCCATGAGCAGGGCACCACCTACATTTCCGCTGCCCCACATGGCTGAGGAGCTGCCGTAGATGATGTGCAACTTATTGATCATTGAGACAGGAAGCAGTGAGATGTCGGCGATGCCAAGGGAGGCATTCTGTATGGGGATACCGTTCCAGAAGACCTGAGACTGTGCCGCAGAAGAGCCGCGGAAGTTGAGGGTAGCGAGGCCGTTCAATCCGTACGATTTTATGAATACCGGTGTCTGTTGAGAGAGGAGGTTTGAGACGCTCTGCAAGTGATATTGCTGCATGGTCAGGCTGTCAATTGTCTTGATCTTCTGACCTGGAGAGAAGGTGTTGATCTTCTCATCGCCGGATATTTGCCGTTGCCTTTTCCGCTTGATATTAACCTCTTGTAAAGTGTCGGTCAGGGTTTGTGACATTACAGAACAAGGAGCTACGAGCAAAGAGCATAGCAGCAGTGAAAGTATAAACCGATATGTAACAGTATGGGGCAAACGATGGATGTTATTGCTCAAAGTAAAAGTGGCCTGGGCCGACGGCTACCGCGAATTCCTTAGTTTTCGTTCCATCAGGTCTAAAGATCATAACAGAACCCTTCTGGATAAAGCCCTTTGGGTCGCCGACATATATGTTGCCAGACACAGGCTCGATGCCGAGAGCCCAATAGTACTGGTAGGGAGCAGCACCGATGAAAGGTTGAGCAGGCAGAGACGCATCATGAATGGACATTCGGTAGATGCCGTTGTTTTCATTGCCACCGTCATAATTAACCTCAATAAAATAGATCGTGTCTTTTGTATTGTTAAGTACGGGATGTATCGGATCTGCTTTGGGCGGGAAGTAGAAAGACCTGAGAACCTGACCTGTAACCGGATCAATGCGCGTCCATGCTGCAGGCTTTCCTTTAGCAATGTTTCCGGAGAGCACCCAAAGCTTCTGTTCTTTGTCCACGAGAACCTCCTGCGGGGCAAAGCCTGAGATCGTGAAGGAATCTTCCAGCTGATCTGAAGAAGTGTTGATGCTGTAGATTTTGTTAACTGATGTGTCCCAGGTGCAGATGTATGCCTTGCCATTATATAGCGCCATTCCTTCCGTGTTCATGTGCGGCAGTTGAATGCTACCTGTGACCGAAAGAGTGGAGGGGTTTAAGATATACACTTTGTCATTGTACAGTGAGGAGACATAGGCCTTGCTTTCATTTATCTCGAGGACATAGCGTGGCTTTGGGACAGAAAGGTATTTATTGAGCGTAAGGTCTTCATTGAGGCAAAGTACCCTGTCGGAGTTATTTAGGCAAAGGAAGTAACTGTTGCCGATCCTTGTCATGCTCTGGAATACGTCGCCGAGTTCCTGCGCATTTATTGATTTAAAAGCATCTTCATAAACACTGTCCTTGTCAGGAAGGTAGAGGCTCATGGAGGAATTGCCATTGCCAAAGCTGCCTTCGCAGACTACGAACACCTTCCTCTTTTCGCTGGTGTTTGGTGTTGGGCCAGTAGTATTCCCGTCCTTTTTACAGGCAGCGAAGATGAGAGCGGCGAAGAGGCAGGTAGTTATAGTTTTGATATTCTTTCTACCCATTGGTCGCCATTCTTATTTATGAAGCTGAGGAAATAAATGCCAGGGACGTAGTCGCCCATGTTGAGCCTGGCTTCTGTGTTTACTTCTGTGCTGATCAGTACTTTTCCTGTTATACTGGAGACTGTAAGACGTAGTGGCTCAGCAGCCTTTATGGTTAGCAGGTCTCTAACGGGATTGGGGTAAATTGAGATGGAAGCAGGC
>CAMPJV010000242.1 GCA_946886975.1 uncultured Taibaiella sp.
GCATTGAGTACTATATTGACAATAAGATGTGGTTTGTGGCGCTGAGGGATGGAGAGGTGCTGATAGTGGAGTAATGGAGCCCAAGTCCAAGTAAATACTTAGTTAACTTAAACTACTTCTTTATCAGCCGCACAGCTTCGAAAAGTTGCGCATTTACGAATTTCACGACATAAACGCCTGCTGGCAACGACTCGATATTGACAGGAGTGACGGGATCACTTACGACAATATTCTTAATTACACTACCGTTCATGCTCGCTATTGAGACACTCCCCTTCCTGCCAGAGGGCACTACTACATTAATGGAATTCGTAGCAGGATTTGGATAGATGTTTACCTTATTTGCATTATCGTTCAGGTCAAATACACTGTTTATCAAGCCAGTCTTGATCCAAACGCAGGGATGGAAAGCTGAGGTATCAGAGGTGCAAATGCTGCGGACGTGGAAACAAAAATTGGTATTAGGTGGTAAGCTGGTAATTAATGCAAACGTATCCGTAGTCAATGTCGATCCAGCCGACGGGATTGCAGGCGGAGTTGCTGTCGTCGTCACAATATATTGATACTGAAGTGCACCAGATACACCACTCCATTGAACAAGCACGGAGTTGGACGTAGTGTTGAATGTATCCACGTTCGCCGGTGCAAGACACTGAGCAAGTGCAGTATTTGATGCAAAAAAGAAAGCGCAACCAACAATGCAACTGAAAACGTAAGTTTTAGAGAACTTCATAGGATGGTCTTTTTGTGCGGTGAAGAAAGCTACAAATAATATCTGGTAAAGTAATAACATTTGAACAATCGTTTACTTCCCCTTTCCTAGTTTTGCTCTAGTACTATTTGTAATTTCCCGAAGCGCCAGGACGAGTTTATCCAGATCCTGTGGCCTTGTATACACGTGAGGGGTTACACGCACACAATGAATGTTTTCCCTGTTAATACTTACTGTGTGGATCTTGTATTCGTCGAACAGCTTTCTATCCAGATCAGCGGGCGGCAATCCTTCTATACTTACACCACAGATGGCACAGGAGTAGTCTGAAAGTAAAGAAGTGTGGAGCTTCACTCCGGGAATCTCTTTAGCGGTTTTGGCCCAATAGTTCTTCAGATATCGAATGCGTTCTTCCTTTCTCTTTTTGCCAATAGCGAGATGGAAGTTTATGGCCTCCCCTATGCCTTGCTCAATGGGAAAGCTGCGAGTGCCGAGGGATTCGAACTTACGGATGTCATCTGCCTGAGGGTCTTCAGCACACAAGAGGGGGAAGACATGGGCTATCTTTTCCTTCCTGATCCACAACATGCCGCTACCGATAGGCGCGCTAAGAAACTTATGCAGGGACGTGCCGAAATAGTCGCAATGGAGGTCGGGGATATTGAAATCGAGAAGGCCAAAGGAATGTGCCCCATCAACAAGTACTTCCACACCCTTTGCGTGTGCCATGTCGCAGATTTTCCTGACGGGCAAGATCTGTCCTACCCAGTTGATGACATGGGTGACGTGGAGCAGCCTTGTTTTGGGCGTAATGGCCTCCTCAAAGGCATGCACAATCGCATCATCGTTTTCTATCGGGAAGTCGAAGCTGATCTGGGTGTATTTGATGTTATCCCTTAAAGCCCGCTGCTTGTAAGCATTGATCATATTAGGGTAGTCCTGCTTTGTGCCGATCACCTCATCCCCTTTACTCAGCGGAAGACCGTAAATGACAGTATTTAGCGCCTCAGTGGAATTCCGGTTAATGGCAATTCCCTCAGAGTCGCAGCCGGCAAGGGCCGCCAGCTTTTGCCGAAGCGGTTCCCGGCCCTGGTCGAGGATACGCCACATGTAATAAGAAGGACCTTCGTTTGCAAGATTGTTGTAGCGCGCAACCGCCTCTTGTACCACACGGGGGCTGGGACTTACACCTCCATTATTCAGGTTAATGATGTTTGGATTGACTGTAAAGGACTGCTGTATTGTGCTCCAATAATCCTCGCGCGTGGCCGCTTCTTCGGGAGTGAGGTTGGCGATGAGCGGTTCGGCGGACTCAAACGCGGCAGCCTGTAATTCATTGAACAGGCTGGTGGCTGAGAAAGCACCTGCCATTAACCCCATACGCTGAAGAAAACTCCTACGGTCTGCCACCTGTTCTGTTTATCTTCCAAAATACAATAAAAAATACATGGAAGTAATACGAGGCTCCAAGAGCATCGGGAAGGGATGCTGAAACCATTTCTATGAAAGAGTAAATTTTTACCTTTAGCCGATGCGCAACCCCATAATAATAAAGCCCAACGCTGAAGAACTGACAGGCTATGTGAAAGGATATGTAGACGAGGTGATTGGTAGCGACCTGCTTACAGTTCTAAGAGAGTCGCAGTACAAAAGCATGAACCTTTACCTGAGCGTACCGAGTGCGAATGAAGATTATAGCTATGCACCGGGAAAATGGACGGTCAAAGAAGTATTGGGCCACGTGGTAGATACAGAGCGGATATTTGCGTATCGTGCGCTAACTTTTGCGAGAGGCGACAGGAATGCCTTGCCCGGTTTTGAAGAGAATGACTACGTGCCCAACTCCAACGCGGCAAACAGGACCCTGCCGGAGATAATAAACGAATATGAACTTGTGAGGAAAGCCACTATAGCACTGTTTGACAGTTTTAGCGACGAAATGCTGGACAGGAAAGGCACTGCTAATAACCTGACACTGACCCCTAGAATAGTAGGCTGGATGATGGCAGGGCATGATGTTCATCACTCACTGGTGATCGCTGAAAGATATCTGGGCAGTGGGTAAGGACAAAGGGTCTGTGCTATTGCTTTATGACTCTATAACATGTCGGCCCACTGCCTATCCTGAACACGTAAATGCCGGTAGGCAGGCTATTCAGACCGAAACTCATGACTGTTGAATTCAGTACTCCAGTGAACAGCACTCTTCCCGTTAAGTCAGAGAACGTATAGGAACGGCTAATCAGCTGCTCAGGAATGCTGACAGTCACGATATCAGTTGCGGGGTTAGGATAAAGAGTTACGGTCTCTGAGCCATAGCTGAGGTCGTCTATCGCAAGATACGGCTGGCCTACATAGATCATGAGGTAGCTTGTATCAGCAATCTTCACGACGCTGGGATCGCCTCCATTGATATTGGTCGAGATATAGCCGCTCCAGACACCACCATTTGCCGAGCTGTTGTACCAGACGGACTGACCGCTGCCATAGAAACGAAGCTCTGAGCTGCTTTCCACCATGAAGTTTCCAGTCCAGTTGTGTAAGTTGTCCGAGGGAATATCCGGTACGGGCGAGAAGTTAATGCCATCCGGAGAGACATAGTGGTATGCGCCATCCTGGGGTGCTCCGATAGGTGCTATGTAATGCCAGCCATTGTTGAAGTAGACTACTGCAGGATCGATAACGGGTTTTAATGAAGCGTCTACACGGGGACCGGGCTCAAAAACATAGTTGATTCCGTCCGCTGATGTTGCCGAATAAGTGTTTACCGTTGAATCTAGTCCTATGGGCGTACCTGCACCAGAAGAGAAGTAGATGCGGACACTATCGCCGGCAAAGGTGGTAAGCGTGGGGTCGAATGGACGCTGATAATTGACAGGCAGTCCTGATATAGAAATGGGCGCGGGCTGGGTCCATGTCAATCCATTATCGTAGGAAATCTTCACGGCTACCCTATCCCAGGAAGGTGAAGGCTTGGGCTGACGAAACCACTGGAACGCAGCGATAAGTGTATCACCTTTCCACCGGATAACCGAAGGAACACCTGAGGAATCCTGGAATACGGAAGGGGCGCTAAAGGTTTTGCCGTCGGCGGACCATGCCATTTGAAGTGGCCGGTTCCAGGGTCCCTGACCAAGTGAAATGAAGGAGCACATCAGGCAGACAACAACAAAAGGGAGGAACTTTATCACCATCATGTTCATAACTAATCAACGTAAAGATAGCAGCTTTCATATTTAAGAATATTAGCTTTAGTTAAATCAAACTAATCAAGTATGAAAAGCGTCCTTCTGTTTTTGCTGTTTGCTTTCCTATCAAGCCCCGCTTCCTCACAGATCCGGGTTGGCCTTGAGGGAGGAGTACTTGTAAATAAGATCACTTTAAAGGAGTCTTCAGCCGCTCCAGGCTTTTCAACTACAATGGCCTCAACGATTGGATACCGAGCAGGTGTTCTAGCTGACTTAGGGCTAGGCGATCATATTGCTGTTCAGCCAGGAATTTTTTACTGCGCTCGAGGGGGCAAACTGAAGGCTGACTTTGGCATATTTGGAACGTCTCAATCTGATGTAACCGTAAACTACCTGGAGGTACCGGTCCTAGTTCTTTATAAACTTCAAGTTGGACCCGGCAGAGTTTTCGTTGGGTTAGGTCCAAGTGTAAGTATGGCGCTAAGTGGTAAAACACATGCCACATCATCATTCTCTTCGATTTTCGGCCAGGTTGACACCACTATAAAAATGGAGTTCGGCTCTGATACCTCAGAAATGAAAAGAT
>CAMPJV010000243.1 GCA_946886975.1 uncultured Taibaiella sp.
GCACTGCCTCGACACTTCATACTAAATACTAATTATTATCTACTAAATACTAACTACTAAAAAAATGAAAACAATAAACCAATCCTTACCAAACACAATCCTGCGCGGCAAAGCCCAGCGCGAACTATTCAGACTCTACGGCGATCCTCGCGTGCCCGGCTGGGGGGATAAATGGATGGTACTCTGGAAGATCAAAAAGGACTTCCCATGGTTCCCCGCTGAAAAAATATTTATCCATAAGGACTTTAGGACAAAGCTGAAAATGGCTCTCTCATTTCTTGAAATGGCAGAACTGCACCTTGAGATAAAAACATTCGACGGATGCTACAACCTTCGCAAAGTCCGCGGAACAGAAGCTGCCTTGTCACTCCACAGTTGGGGCTGTGCCATAGATCTTAATGCAGCGCGAAACCCTTTAGGTGGCGATTGCGACTGGAGCCACGACTTCATCTCCATGATGGAACACTGTGGCATCTATTGCGGCGCCCGCTGGCCCGGCCGCCCGGATCCCATGCACTTTGCATTGGTAAATGGATAAAACCAACGACCACCCAATTCAAAATCCAAAATTCAAAATCCAAAATTCGAAAGCGCTTTGCATTGGTAAATGGATAAAACCAACGACCACCCAATTCAAAATTCAAAATCCAAAATCCAAAATTCGTTCCATGAAACTAAAATTCGACAACCCCCGAACCATCACCCGATCCAACAGATCTAACGCAACATTCACGCCGGAAGGCCTGACCACCCGGAGCCACTCGCCGGTTCCCGGTTCTTCACAGGTTTCTGGTATCGAGATCAGAATGCTGCCTCCATTGATAAAGAATAACAGGACACCAAAGTTCTGGCCCTTCCCTGGCAGGGCTAAGCTATACGTAATTACAATAGTGATCAGCGACGTAGCAAACCAGCTCCTCGGCCAGTTGGATCTGAACACATTTGCAAAGATAGGCGACGGTGAAAAGCTCCCGATAACAAAGACTATATTCTATTGGGAAAAGCCCGGTAAGGATACACCAGCACCAAATCAGGTACACATAATGAGCAGCGTGATCAAGAGTAAAGGTGCGCTTCGTGAAGTGGGCAGGATAATGGGCAGCATACGAACAGACAGTCAATACCAGCAGCTTATTAATCAGCTTTCCACCCTAAGCACCGATTTATCATCTTACAACCTGGTTACCGAGATTGCTCAGCAGGTAACAACCCTTATTGGCAGCTACCTCGGAAGAATAGATGACCGGCCCATTGGAGCGGCAGTCCACAGCTTTACCCGTCTGCACGGCGATTGGGACGAACTCGGAATAAAGCCTTTCCAGGTCATCACCGACAACGTAGACTTCAACTTTGAACTCGTGGTTCGTGATGAGGAGAGGTATATACTGCAGCACCATGAAGAACTCCAGCCAACAGGTAAGATTGCAGCAAAAGGATATTCCGGAGAAATGATCCCTCTGTAAAGGCCACGTTCTCTTTAAGAATTAGGACTCCACCTTCGCAAATCGTAAATCGTCAATCATCACTCGTCAATCGTAAATCGTCAATCGTCAATCGTAACTCGCACTCGTCACTCGTAAATCGTAACTCGTCACTCGTAACTCGTAAATCGGCTATCTTTGCGCCATCAAATCAAATAATGAGAGACTTTAAGGACGCAATCATAGAATGTGTGCCCAATTTCAGCGAAGGGCGCAATATGGGCATCATTAGCCAGATAACAGCAGAGATAGAGAAGATCGAGGGAGTGCAGTTGCTGGATGTTGATCCCGGAAAAGCTACAAATAGAACAGTCGTGACGTTTGTCGGTCATCCGGAAGCCATAGTGGAGGCGGCGTTTGCTGCCATAAAGAAGGCGAGAGAATTGATAGACATGCGCACCCATACGGGTGAACACCCAAGAATGGGAGCCACGGATGTATGTCCCCTGATACCGGTATCGGGAATAACCGTAGAAGAAACGGTTGAGTTTGCAAAGAAGCTGGCCAGGAGAGTCGGCGAAGAACTCGGTATACCTGCATACCTGTACGAGTATTGCGCAACGGCAGACTACAGGCGTAACCTTGCTGATATACGCAGCGGGGAGTACGAGGGCCTTGCTGCCAAATGCCTGAAGCCGGAATGGAAGCCGGACTTCGGCGAAGCAATTTTCAACGAGCGAAGCGGAGCGACCGTCATCGGTGTACGGGACTTCCTGATAGCCTATAATATTAACCTGAACACTACTTCCACAAGACGGGCCAATGCGGTAGCTTTCGACATACGGGAAAAAGGAAGACAGAAAAAGGACGAAAAGGGAAAACCTGTCAAAGATGAGAATGGCGAGCCGGTATGGCTGCCGGGATTGTTGAAGAACGTAAAAGCTATCGGGTGGTATATCGAGGAGTATGGTATAGCACAGATTTCAGTGAACCTCACCAACATGCATGTAACGCCGCTGCATGTCCTCTTCGATACTGCATGCGAACGTGCGAATGCCAGAGGACTGCGAGTGACCGGCAGCGAATTAGTAGGGCTTGTGCCGCTGGAGGCGATCCTGGAAGCAGGTAAGTACTTCCTCCGCAAGCAGCAGAGAAGCGTGGGTGTGAGTGATGCCGAGCTGATAAAGATCGCCGTAAGGTCACTGGGCCTTGAAGATCTCGGCCCCTTCGATCCTGAGAAGAAGATAATAGAGTACCAGATGCGCAATAAAAGCGCTGAAAGGCTGGTAGGTATGTCCGTCAGAGCGTTTGCTGAGGAAACAGCTAAGGAGTCACCCGCACCGGGCGGCGGGTCAATCTCGGCCTATTGTGGCGCACTGGGAGCTGCGTTGGGAACAATGGTGGCTAATCTGTCGTCTCACAAGAAGGGTTGGGACGAGCGCTGGGAAGAATTCAGCAATTACGCCGAAAAAGGACAACGGCTAATGAAAGAGCTCCTGCAATTGGTGGATGAGGATACGAATGCCTTCAACCAGATAATGGCGGCTTTTGCGCTGCCCAAGGGCACGGACGCCGAAAAGCAGGTCCGCTCGCTCGCTATTGACGCGGCTACCGTCCTTGCCATCAAAGTACCGTTCCGCACGATGGAACTTTCCTACGAATGTTTTGACCTGGTAAAGGCCATGGCTGAAAAAGGCAACCCCAACAGTGTGAGTGATGCCGGTGTAGGTGCGCTTTGTGCGAGGGCGGCGGTCAAAGGCTGCTACCTGAACGTCAGGATAAACGCCCAGGGCATTAAAAACAATGCTGATGTGGATGCAATAATTGAGAAGGCAGAGGTAATGAATGCAGAAGCGGACAGGAAGGAGCAGGAAGTATGGGGAATTGTGATGGGAAAAATGAAGAGTTAAGCAATAACTACAACACTGATTAAAAATTACTAAATACAAATAGCTAAATACTAAAGCATTTGACTATACTGCCATTTGTGTTTCGAAAGAATACTAGCTTAAATTTGCGGCAGAAACCGAACTCCAATAAAACAATCATAAAATGTATCCTACAGAAATAGTTAGCCCGATGAAGGCAGAGTTGACCGAAAGAGGCTTTAAAGAATTGCTGACTCCCGAAGAAGTAGACAGTGTGTTGAAATCACCGGGTACCACCCTCTTGTTTATCAATTCTGTATGCGGCTGTTCCGCTGGCACTGCGCGTCCGGGTGTGATCATGGCCGTTCAGAATGCCACTAAGAAGCCTGACAACGTAGTGACAAGTTTTGCTGGTTACGACATTGATGCGGTGAAGCAGGCCCGTAACTATCTTATGCCATATCCTCCATCCTCCCCCTCTATCGCTTTGCTTAAGGACGGACAGGTAGTGCATATGATAGAGCGCCACATGATAGAAGGCCGTCCCGCACAGATGATAGCATCAAACCTAATGCAGGCATTTGAGCAGTATTGCTAATTGTTGAACCTCATTGAAAATTCTCTGAGCGTGCAGCAATGCACGCTTTTCTTTTTAAGTCTTGTGTCGCCTCCCAAGCCACAGCATATTGGCAACCAGGGCAACTATTAGGATAAGCAGGCCGCCAAACTCCCTTGTTTCCTCAATCCAGGGCTTGGTAGCCTTCATAGACTGTACAAGGCTCTCCGAGCCATGCTCCGTAACCCAGCTCAGCACTCCTGCCCGATCGAAAAAAAGGTAGATGGCATAGCCACAGTAAACTATGAGGCCGGCTACATAAAGCATCGGGTTATAATTCTTCTGAATCGCACGAAAGCACAGGAAAGCGCCATAGAGGTAAATAGGCATCCAGATATATGGATCCGGGTCATTGTACTGCAATGCTGCTGACAATACAAAAAATGCTATAAAAGCTATATTGAGGATGCGCATGTAACACTGAAGTTTTCTCCGGCATCAGTCAGCTGCCGTCGTGATATTAGTCCACCAAATTAAGAAGAACTTTTTCTGGGAAGCAAGTGGAGGTGCAATTGAAAAAGCCGGCGGAAATGGATTAGCTCCTGAGGATTCCGGCGGTAATAGGTAATCAG
>CAMPJV010000244.1 GCA_946886975.1 uncultured Taibaiella sp.
ACTTCCACCAGGCTAAGTTCAGCAACAACTTTAATGCATCAGAAGACTTCGATAAGTTCACTAATGCTAATGAGAATCTTTGGATTTCTAACGGCACCAAGAAACTGATCATTGAAGGCAGAGAACTTGCTGAAAATGGTGACGAGATCCTGGTTGGTATGGGCAACATGAAGCAGCAGGATTACATGCTGGAAATCGAGCCAATTAATATGGTTGCTAACGGTATGACCGCTACTCTTGTTGACAACTACCTGAACACTCAGCAGACTATCAGCCTGAACGCAGTAACTAACTACAACTTCGTAGTGACTTCTGATCCTGCTTCTGCTTCTGCTAACCGTTTCAAGATTGTCTTCGGTAACGCTCCAACTTCTGTTAACACAGTTGCTACTGTTGAAGCTTCAGTTACTGCTTATCCAAACCCTGCAATCGGTGACAACGTTAAGCTTGAAGTTGTTAACCTTGAGAAAGGCACTTACAGCATCAGCGTTTACAACACACTTGGTCAGCTAATGACTGCTCAGACGCTGAACCACAATGGTGGAACTGCTACTGAGTCAGTTAACCTAAGCAGCTTAACCCCAGGCACTTACGATGTGAAGGTTTCTGATAACAAAGGAAATTTTGAGACACATACTAAAATTATCAAACTATAGTATTATATTTAAGCCATAAATCACGAGAAGATATGAAAAATAAACTGTCATTATTAGTTCTGAGCCTAATTTGCCTCCCTTGCTTCAGTACCATAGTGCTTGCAAGCCCGGGCGACCTCGATAGCGGAGTTCCAATCGACGGAGGTGCTTCCTTACTAGTCGGAGCGGCAGTGGTCTATGGCATAAAAAAGTACAAAGACCGGAAAAAAGAACAACAGCCAATTAAATAAAGAAAAGTGCCCCAACCGGGGCACTTTTTAGTTTTATACCCTTCTGCTAATGCTGCTCTTCTACACATTAGAATAGTTAGGTATGCCCCTGCAATATCTATGCTTTGTCTATGCCTCATCTATCCTTCATCCATGCCTCTCCCATACTTATGCGCGCCTTCTACAGGGGAGTATCAACGGAGTACGCTCTCTAAAAGGTCTCTATAACGTCTCTAAAAGGTCTCTATAAGGGTAAGTCCCCCGGCGCACTTGCCTCTCTCCTGTAACATATTTCTTAGCCCTGGCACTAGCCCGCACCCCATTATTCTGCCGCATCTCCGCCGTGGAATACTAATTTTGCCAGCCTGAATACCCATTTTCCTCCTTATGAGCTTTCCCCAGGCAGTAAAGTCATTTGTATTTTCCAGGCACTCTTCCCTGGTCGCCTACATACTTATTGCCATCGTCGCCTCCATTCAGGCACTCTCCATAGGGTTCTATCCCGGCAGCGACGGGTTCCTCTACACCGATTTCAATAACTATATCATCTTCCGCCAGTCATTCTTCCACCTCCTGGATGGCAGGTCACTCTACTCCTGGTTTCCCGGGGAGCATTATGATCTCTATAAATATAGCCCCGCTTTCGCCCTCTTCTTCGGTGCCTTAGCCTGGCTGCCAGACTACATCGGCCTTCCTCTTTGGAACATCCTTAATGGCGTTGTTCTCTGGGTCGCCGTCCGTAAGCTCCCATTGTCTGCCAAGCAGCAAAGCCTCATAGTTTGGTTCTGTCTTATTGAACTGCTCACTTCCATGCAGAGCGCCCAGAGCAACGGACTCCTGGCCGGCCTCATGATCCTCGCCCTCGCCCATATGGAGAAGCGAAAAGTATTGCTCGCCACGCTCTGGATCGTCCTGGCTACATTCATCAAGGTCTACGGTGCAGCCGCGTTCATCATCTTCTTTTTCTATCCTCAAAAGCCCCGGTTCGTCCTTTATTCCGCGCTTTGGTCCCTTGTTTTCTTCTTCATACCCCTCGTAGTCATCTCCTTCCCCGCCCTGATGGAGCAGTACCGCGGCTGGATATCCATGATGTCTCACGATCAGTCTATCTCTTACGGCATCTCCGTAATGGGCTGGCTGCAAACCTGGTTCGGCCTGGCTAACATCAAAAACTATATCATGATCATTGGCGTCGCGCTCTTCTTCCTGCCGCTTGTCATGGTAAAAGCTTTCAAGCTCCAGCGCTTCCGTCTCCTCTTCCTGGCTCACGTCCTCATCTGGATCATCATCTTCAACCACAAGGCAGAATCCCCCACTTTCATCATCGCTATGGCCGGGGTCGGCATCTGGTATATGGCGGCACCGAGCGCTCTATGGCGAACCCTCATATTATGGTTCGTGTTCATAGGCACCGGCCTCAGCCATACCGACCTTTTCCCCGCCCCCATACGCCAGCAGTTCATCTATCCTTACGTCATTAAGGTATTCCCATGCATCATTGCATGGATAGCCGTAATGTCTGACTTGCTGATAACAAGCCGAAAAGAAGCAGAATTTCTTCCTCAAAGCCCCGCTGCAGACTAAAATTTTTAGTCTTAAAATGTCTTTAAGTACTACTTTTGCCTTCTAAACTTTTCTCAACAAAAGAACACTTCTATGCAGGAATTAGGTAAGAAAAACCCGTCTGCGACCCTCGCGGACCTGGGCCTTAACGTAGCCGTCGCGCATTGGAATCTCCCCCCCGAAGATCTGGTGAACAAGACTATTGAGTTAGGACAAGGTGAATTGAACGATACTGGAGCACTCTGCGTAAGCACTGGAAAGTTCACAGGACGCTCTCCCAAAGATAAATTTACAGTCAAGGATGCCAACACAGAAAAAAGTGTTGACTGGGGCGACATAAACATTCCTATCTCTCCCGAAGTATTTGATAAGCTGTATGATAAGGTGTGTGCCTATTTTAACGGTAAGGAAGTTTGGGTGCGCGATGCTTATGCCTGCGCCGACCCTAAGTACCGTCTGAACATCCGCGTTGTCAATGAGGCGCCATGGGCTAATCTTTTCTGCAACGACCTTTTCCTGCGTCCTACAGAAGAGGAGCTTACTACTCAGAATCCGGAGTGGATCATCCTTCAGGCTCCGGGCTTCCTTGCCGACCCTGCTGTAGATGGTACTCGCCAGGGTAACTTTACAATTGTCAACTTCACACGCAAGATTGTCCTGATCGGTGGTTCTGCTTATACCGGCGAAATGAAGAAGGGCATCTTTGGCGTACTGAACTATGTGCTTCCTCACGAGCATAGTGTACTGAGCATGCACTGTTCTGCCAATGAGGGTAAAGATGGTGATGTAGCTCTTTTCTTCGGCCTTTCAGGTACCGGAAAGACAACTCTTTCTGCCGATCCGAACCGCGCCCTCATAGGTGATGACGAGCACGGATGGGCTGATGGTTCTGTCTTCAATTTCGAAGGTGGCTGCTATGCAAAGGTTATCGACCTTTCCGCAGAGAAAGAGCCTCAGATATTCGCGGCTATTAAGCCAAATGCCATTCTTGAGAACATCGTGTTCGAAAAGGGCAGCA
Source organism: uncultured Taibaiella sp. (assembly GCA_946886975.1). The sequence continues at coordinate 3,447 of CAMPJV010000244.1, forward strand.
AAACCGTAGACTATAAGGATGGAAGCATCACTGAGAACACTCGTGCCGCCTATCCTATCCACCACATTCCAAACGCCAAGGAGCCATCCTACGGCGGCGATCCTAAGAACATCTTCTTCCTTACCTGCGATGCGTTCGGAATTCTGCCGCCTATCAGCAAGCTCACGAAGGCTCAGGCGATGTATCATTTCATCTCAGGCTACACCGCTAAGGTTGCCGGTACTGAAGTTGGGGTTACAGAGCCGCAAACTACTTTCTCTGCTTGCTTTGGCCGTGTATTCCTGCCATTGCACCCCACTAAGTACGCTGAGCTGCTAGGTAAGAAGCTTGACGAGCATAAAGATGTAAACGTATGGCTTATCAACACTGGCTGGACCGAAGGCCCTTATGGTGTAGGTCACCGTATGAGCCTGAAGCACACCCGTGCAATGATCACCGCAGCTATGAATGGTGAACTGAACAACGTAGAGTTTGAGGCACATCCGGTGTTTGGCGTTTTAATGCCAAAGACCTGTCCTAACGCTCCTTCAGAGATCCTCAATCCACGAGACACCTGGACTGATAAAGAAGCATATGATAAGAAGGCTAATGAACTTGCGCAGCTGTTCGTTAAGAACTTCGAGAAGTACGCTTTGCAGGCAAACGAAGAGATTCGTTCCGCCGCTCCCAAGGTAATGGCTGTAGTCTAATTTCAACTACTTCACGATAATTGTCCAAAAGTCCCGCCCTGCGGGACTTTTGCTTTGCAACCCACCCAACCTTGTACGCTCGGGAGCGGTCTTCCTATTAAACCACGCCACGATGCGACACCTCCTTTCACAGGTCCTGCTTATTCTCTTTATATCCCTCTTCCCCGTTTGCCTGAAAGCTCAGGTATTCACAGGAGCAGAACTTACCTATGACTGGGTATCGGATTCTACTTACACATTCAGTCTCACCTTACATAGTCCGTGCGATAGTTCTTATCTACTACCCGCCACGGCCAATATCTGCTATGCAAACACATGCAACAGCACAACTGGTA
>CAMPJV010000245.1 GCA_946886975.1 uncultured Taibaiella sp.
TTCTAAAACATGCTTCGGCCAGCCACGTACTAATACAGCTAGTCTTCAGGGATGACCTGCTGAGTATAACTGCTGAGGATAACGGCGTTGGCTGTTCCCCTGACAAGCTAAAATCGGATGAGGGTGGATTGAGCAGTATCCGGACCCGAGTTCAGGCCATGGCGGGCCATCTGGAAATCTCAAGCAGCGGCCCTGGAAAGGGCACTACAGTATACATGGAATTTGATATTTTCTCTTTGTTAAAAGGTAGAGTCTATGGCCATCAGGGTAGCTATAACGGATGATCACGCCATGCTGGTGAAAGGATTAGTTCATGCGCTGGAAGGAAACGATAGCATTGAGCTCACAGGAACATATAGCACAGGGACAGCACTCTTATGCGCCCTTGAAACAGCACAGCCCGACGTACTTTTATTAGACCTCCAGCTTCCGGATTTTATGGGAAACGAGCTCGCAGCCAGGATCCGTACTCTTTACCCCGACATAGGTATCATCATACTTACCGGAATGGAATCTCCTTTCTATGTTCAGGATGTTATGCAACAGGGCTGTAAAGGCTATCTGTTCAAGACCAGCACCAACCAAAGCTTGCTTATCACTGCCATAGAACAAGCATATGCAGGAGAAGTATTCTTTGACCCGGCTGTAAAGGAACTACTGGTCAATGACATCATTCGCAAGAAAACCCCGGACGACACGCACATACAACTGAGCAAGCGGGAATCAGAGATACTGAACCTTATTGCCACCCAGTTAAGCAGTCCGGAAATAGCCGCGAAGCTCTATATTTCACACCGCACAGTGGAAAACCACCGCTTTTCGCTGATGCAGAAGCTGGGAGTAAAGAATACCGCGGGGCTTGTTCTAAAGGCCGTGCAATTGGGACTGATCGAGTCAACGTGACGACTTTACGTTGTTGGGGTCATGGAGCGCCTTCGTGTTCCACCTGACTAGTACCAAATTTTGCACATTAGTCCATACCTCATAAAATCCTGACTACCTACGGATTAGTGTCAAACCGTAGAAGAAATAAACATTGATGCACAGGTAACTCACACTTTTTATCCTCCATGAGGTGTAAAGCTGAACCCATAGCAGCCTTGACTGGGAAGATGAAACTCCCCTTGTGTTCAGACAAGGGCTTGGAAATATGAAAATAGCAGTATACATTTGATATCATATTGATATCACTAAATTGTACCTTATGGAAAAGATAACCAAGCCGATGAATGGGTATTTAGCCCTCCTAATCTCTATTCTTTTAGTTGCCACATCTATTTACTGCTTTACGCTGGTGGGGGAGAATCAGTCGCTCCTTTGGGTGGCTGTTCCTGCTTCGATGATAGCTATGTTCCTATGGAAGGGACTGATGATCATACAACCAAATCACTCCAGAGTACTCAACTTGTTTGGGAAATACGTGGGGAGTGTGAAAGATAACGGCCTGTTCTTTGTTAATCCTTTCTATGCGTCTACCAACATATCGCTCCGAGCATATAACCTGGCTACCCCTACCTTGAAGGTGAATGACAAAATGGGGAATCCTATTGAGATCGGTGCAGTAATCGTATGGCAGGTGCGGGATACCTATAAGGCAGCGTTTGAGGTGTCTGATTACATAGGATATGTAAAGACCCAAAGCGAAGCTGCAGTGCGTATTCTAGCCACAAGCTTTGCCTATGACAATATTGAAGATGAACATGCTGACATCACGCTTCGTGAAGGCGGACAGAAAGTAAATGAACTACTCGAAAAGGAGCTTACGGACAGACTATCTACTGCCGGAATTACCATCCTCGAAGCACGTATCAGTCACCTGGCTTACGCACAAGAGATTGCCGGTGCTATGCTGCAGCGCCAACAAGCCACGGCAATTGTGGCTGCACGCTATAAGATCGTGGAAGGAGCGGTAGGTATGGTGGAAATGGCCCTCGAGCAACTCAGTAAAAAGCAGATAGTAGAACTGGATGAGGAGAAGAAAGCCGCGATGGTATCAAACCTTATGATCGTTCTCTGTGGAGAGAAGGGTGCTCAGCCGGTGCTTAACACAGGCTCATTGTATCAATAATAAAGCATAACGGTGTGAGCTCGAAGAAGAACTTTGTGATAAGGATAGATGAGGATACTTTTAAATTGCTTGAGAAATGGGCGGCTGACGAATTCCGCAGCGTGAACGGGCAGATTGAATGGATCATTGATAAGGCGTTGAAGGATGCTAAGAGGAAGAAGCCCCTCCCCTCTTCTCAAAAGGGAGGGGGTGCTCACCGCGAGTAGGCTCGCCCTGTAGAAGATGCAGAATGGCAACAAAGACAAAGGCCGCCAATTGGCAGCCTTTGTCTTTGTATGAACGATTTAATTGACTACTTAGCGATTACGAGCTTTCCTGTGCTTACCTGGTCATTCATAGTAACCTGGTATGTGTAGAGCCCTGCTGGCAGAGCAGATGTATTTACACTTATTGTGTGTTGACCTTTGTTGAAAGTGCCTTTGTTCTCCATTGACACGGTCCGTCCCATTAAGTCAGCGATCTTCACTGAAACAGTTGACCTATTAGCAAGAGCTACATCAATGTTTGCGACATTTTGCGCTGGAACAGGGTAAACGTTCGTTACGACGTTCTCGTCAGAGTTACCTGTGATCTCATTGATGCCGTTCGTGCCGCCAATAAGGTTAACAGTTACACAGCCCGTGTTGTTCGTAGAAACGGGGTCTCCGATAGTATCTGTACCTCTATGAACAGCGACTGCCACTAAACACAGCTGATGAGTTCCATTCAGGCTCGAAGGGAAGGTAAGTGTCATTGTCCTGTTGATATGAACAGTATCATTTACTTTAAGCGAAACATTCGTCCGTCCAAACAAACTAACTGATTGCGAACCGCTGGTAATTGTCAGGACCTGATTGTCCATTAAGTACTGATAGTAGATGGTGTCTGTAACTTTGAGACTATCCGTGCCCAGGTTTTTCACTACTGCATTAATAGCCACAGACGTTGTGCCGGCAGTTATGGTGGTATTAGCCGCTGGGCTGGTAAGCGTAGTTGAGAGGTCAATCACACGTTGTGCGTCTGCGGAAAATCCAAATAGCATTGATGCTGCGATAACTGTGTATAATTTCTTCATGATTGGTGTGTTTTTGACAAAGAAAATATATTCTAGCTGATTTTCCTTGCTTTTATTAAGAAATGACACTTCTTTCACCTTCCAGAGTTGAGAAGTGAAGGAGTTGAGGAGTTGAGAAGAGGATTTGTGTATGCCACCGTCACGCGTTACTAAAGCGCAACTGCATTCCTTCTGAGATCTGAGGTCACTATAACAACAAAGGCTGCCGATGGCAGCCTTTGTCACAAAAAGAATATTCTAATTAAGCTTTTGGCTCTGTTCCTTCTTCTGCAGATGCTTCAGGAGCAGCAGGCGTCTCGTCAGCAGCAATATCGGCTGCGGCTGTCTCAGAGGCAACTGCATTAGCTTCTTCTGTCTGAGGGGCGTCAGCAACAGCAACTTCTTCTGCGGCAGCAACTGGTGCAGCAACTTCAGCCTTCTTAGGAGCGGCAGTGCTACGACGGCTACGACGAGTCTTCTTGGCGCTTTGATCCTTGGCATCCTTGTTGTAGATCTCGTTGAAGTCAACCAGCTCTATCATTGCCATTTCAGCAGCATCGCCCATACGTGGAGCAAGCTTGATGATACGCGTGTAACCACCCGGACGGTTAGCTACCTTATCGCCTATTACTGTGAACAGCTCAGTGACTGCTTCCTTATTCTGCAGATAGCTGAACACCATACGACGATTGTGGGTACTATCATTCTTGGCGCGGGTAATCAGCGGCTCAACATATACACGCAAAGCCTTAGCCTTAGCTAAAGTGGTGGTGATACGCTTGTGCTCGATGATCTGGCTTGCAAGGTTTGACAATAGGGCTCTTCTGTGAGAGGCTGTACGGCTTAAATTTTTAATCTTGTCTCCGTGACGCATGACGTTTAAATTTTGTTCCTGTCTCCAGGATTCCCTCACACCGTGTCAAGGAATGTGAGGTACTTATGTTAATAAATGAATGCAAATTCCAAATCCAAAATCCCAAATTCCAAACCCAACCAGTGTACTGGAATCTGGGATTTAAAGACTGGGATTTCTCTTAATCTTCACTTCTCTGAAGACGGCTGATGTCCATTCCGAAGTGAAGGCCTCTTTCGCCAAGCACCTGCTCGATTTCAGACAATGACTTTTGTCCGAAGTTGCGGAACTTCATCAGTTCTTCCTGAGTATATTGTACCAGCTCACTCAATGAGTTGATCTTAGCTGCTTTCAGGCAGTTGAATGCACGTACTGAAAGTTCAAGATCTTCTAACGGAGTGTATAATACCTTACGGAGCTGCAGTGTCTCTTCGTCTACTACTGATTCTTTTTCCTCACGCTTAGTATCAAGGCTGATGTTCTCATCAGTGATGATCATAAGGTGCTGGATAAG
>CAMPJV010000246.1 GCA_946886975.1 uncultured Taibaiella sp.
AAGGGCGAGGTTCTTTTCTAGTTCTTTATATAACCTGTCGCGGATATTTCTACTGGTGACGAACTTACCCTCGCGACCATAGAACGGAGAGTTGTTGATGCTGAACTGCATGTTCATTGTAGGCTCGTCGATGGCGATGTGCTCCAGCGCTTCAGGATTCTCATAATCGGCAACTGTCTCACCTATCTGGAAGCCTTCGATACCAACAATGGCGCAAAGATCACCAGCCTGAACCTCATCCACCCTCTTCTTGCCCATGCCTACGAAGACATACAGCTCTTTAATACGGCTACGCTCAAAGGTGCCATCTGCCTTACAAAGCATGATAGGCTGGCCTTCTTTAAGTGTGCCACGAGTTACTTTTCCGATGGCTATACGGCCGAGGAAAGTTGAGTAGTCAAGAGAAGTGATCTGCATTTGAAGGTTTCCTACGCCTATCTGTGGCTCAGGAACTTTCTCGAGGATAGTGTCAAGGAGGGGGTTGATATTTTCAGTCTGCTCATTGACGGTGTTGAACCAGCCCTGCTTGGATGAACCATAAAGGGTAGGGAAGTTCAACTGCTCTTCTGTAGCATCGAGCTGGAAGAACAATTCGAATACTGCATCGTGCACCTCATCAGGGCGGCAGTTTGGCTTATCTACCTTATTGATAACTACGATAGGGTGAAGGCCTAAGGCAAGCGCCTTACCAAGTACGAACCTTGTTTGCGGCATTGGTCCTTCAAAGGCATCTACCAGAAGCAGTACGCCATCGGCCATCTTCAACACACGCTCTACCTCACCTCCGAAGTCGGCGTGACCAGGAGTGTCAATTACATTAATCTTAACGTCTTTATAGGTAACGGAGGCATTCTTTGAAAAGATAGTTATGCCGCGCTCACGCTCAAGGTCGTTGCTGTCCATGATCAGCTCACCGGTATCCTGGTTATCACGGAAGACGTGTGTAGCATGTAAAATCTTGTCTACGAGCGTGGTCTTACCATGGTCTACGTGGGCAATAATGGCAATGTTTCTTATTTGCATAAATGGTACTCTAAAAAATTAAAAACCCTTCCTTCAGGGAAGGGTGGCTGAATTCGGTCGGCGAAGGTACGGAATAATAGGGTGCGAAGCGTTAATTATTACGTTAATTCTAATAGAAAAATCCCAAAGAGAAAATCCCAAATTCCAGAGGAGCAATCGAAGAAGTGAGGGCGGAACAATGGGCTTTAAAAGAGATGGTCAGCCAACTGAGAAGAACCTGGCGTGGAGAAATCTCGCGGAGGAGATCTCAGGAATTTCTAATTCTTTCCGACTATGAATACAAAAGGCTCGTCGGCGCGGTCCTTTAAGGCAACATATACCTTCTCAGGCTTGTTGATAAGCTTGTATTTCTGCAGGTCCATTACTTCCATCTGGTAGGTGTGCAGGCGCTGGATGGCTGCGTGTCTTGTGTAAGCGGAAAGGAATACTGCTGCGTAAACATCAGCTGCGATGATGTTCCTCTGATAGTGTATCCATGCGATGTTTCTCTTGCCCCACATAAAAATGGTTTTTAGCGGTGTCGCGGCTGACGATAGGCTTTGTTAATGTCGTTTCCACAACCGCATCCCTTAGACGAACTACAACTTTGTGCCACCAACAAGGAGCCGGTAATAATCAATAGGTAAATTATGAATCTCTTAGCCATTGGTCGCCTCATAAAACTGCTACATTTGTTCTTTTCCCCATCAAAAGGAGGGAAGTAAAAATAGGCATTATTGAGTACTAACGAACAGAGGCAAATACTTATTGCGCCGCTTGACTGGGGCCTGGGGCATACCACCCGGTGTGTACCGATAATGGGGCACCTTATGCAGCGTGGGCATTCCGTGGTGTTTGCAGGCAATGAATGGCAGCGGAAGTATATCAGTGAAACCTTTGCTGCTATAGAAACTATCCATCTGGATGGGTATGAGGTGACGTATAGCAAGCGGGGAAGCGGCTTCATGTTCTCTCTGCTCAACCAGATGCCGAGGCTGGTGAAAACGATAAGGAAGGAGCACGAATGGCTGGAGAAACTGACACAGGGAAGACAATTCGACGGGATCATATCAGACAACAGGTACGGGCTGTTCCACAGGAGCATACCCACAGTGATGATGACGCACCAACTGCAGGCTCAAAGCGGGATGGGAGAGGCAATAGACCAGGTGCTGAGGAGGCTGCACTACAAATACATTCAGCGGTTCCGGAGCTGCTGGGTGGTGGACGTGGAAGGCGAGCCTAACCTGAGCGGCAAGCTGGCGCATCCCGCAGTAGTGCCTAAGAATACGCACTATATTGGATTGCTTTCGCAGATAGCAGAGGAAACCACAGAAGGGAGAGGGGAAGAGTACCTGCTGGTGTTGCTATCGGGGCCGGAACCGCAAAGGAGTGTACTTGCTGAGAAACTGTGGGAGCAGGTGCAGCGGTATGACGGTAAGGTGGTGTTTGTGGAGGGGAGCAATCATGTTTCGGAGCGATCGGCCATTCCACCCCATATTTCGTATTATAAGCGGCTAACGAAAGCAGACCTGGGACCACTGATGGCCGGGGCCTCTATGGTAGTATGCAGAAGCGGATACTCGACCCTGATGGACCTGGTGGCGCTGAACAAGAGAGCCATCCTCATACCGACACCGGGACAGACGGAGCAAGAGTACCTGGGAAAGCACCTTCATAAGGAGGGGGTTTTCTATAGCGTGTCGCAGAAAAGGCTGAATTTGGCCCAGGACCTACAGGGTACAAAGCTGTTCCCCTTCCGTAAAGTAGAAATCGAGTCGGCGCATAAACAGTACATTCCCGTACTGGAGCGATGGCTGAAGAGCCTATGACCCCGGATTTCCCCCCTACCTTATAGAGACCTTATAGAGACCTTTCAGAGACCTTATAGAGACGCAACTTCGGTGATACTTCATGCACCAAGGCAGGTTTATGCGGAGGAGTCCCAGGTCTTTCCCTAGGATGTTGCTGCTATAAAGCGGAGGAGATAAGTGGAAGCAGGGGGCTATCTTTGCGGCTCAGTGAGTGACAGGCTTAAGGCACATCTGGCTTTATTAGGGGCCAATATATTCTACGGGGCAGGTTTTACGGTAGCTAAGCAGGTGATGCCAGAGCTGATCAAGCCATTGGGGTTTATCTTCATTAGAGTGTCTGTGGTGATGGTTCTGTTCTGGATGAGCTTTGCCGGCGGTAGTAAGTTCCGGGCGAAGATTGCTAAGAAGGACTGGCCGATATTGGTGCTTGGCGGGTTGTTTGGTGTGGCGCTGAACCAGATGCTTTTCTTCCTGGGGCTGAACCTGACCTTTCCTATACATGCTTCCCTCATTATGATGAGCACGCCGCTGCTGATCACCCTTATTTCGCTGGTGGTGCTGAGGGACAGGATAACCTGGGATAAAGGTCTGGGGCTGGTGCTGGGCATTGGCGGGGCAAGCCTACTGATGAGTGCGGGTAAAGAAATAACCCTGACGGGTAACTCTGCACTGGGTGACCTGTTTATCTTCCTCAATGCGGCATCTTATGCTATTTACCTGGTCATGATAAAGCCACTGATGCTACGGTACAGGCCGATAGTAGTAATAAGGTGGGTGTTCCTGTTCGGATTTTTGTTTGTACTGCCTTTTAGCTTGCCGCAGTTTATGGAGATAGAGTGGGCGAGGTTTGGGAAGGGAGATTACCTGGCGGTGGCATTCATTGTGATATGTGTGACCTTCTTTACCTATCTCTGGAATACATATGCATTGAGATTCCTTAGTCCATCTACGGCGGGAGCTTATATTTACCTGCAGCCTATTTTTGCGGCTATAATATCGGTGGTTGTGACGGGTGAGGAGCTGACGTGGGTAAAGATTCTGGCGACAGTGCTTATATTTAGTGGTGTGTTTTTAGTGAACTTCGGGATAAAGAAAAAGGCGGTGACAACGCAGGGTTGAGTTCATGTTTTATTAATTGCTATTCAGGCTGAAACAGTATGTCTAAGAAAAACAAAGGGAGGAGCGATGGGTTGGTGTATTCTACGAACCAGGATTATTACCAGGACTACCAGGAGGAAACGTATAGTGCGGAGACATTGCCAAAGGAAAAACAAAAGCTACGGGTGAAGCTGGATACTAAACAGAGAGCGGGTAAAGTAGTGACGCTGGTAGAAGGGTTTGTGGGAACACAGGAAGATATGGAAGCCCTGGGCAAGCAGCTAAAGACCAAATGTGGAGCAGGGGGCAGCGCTAAGGATGGCCTGATCATCGTGCAGGGAGATTATAAAGAGAAAATAATTAACTGGCTCAGGGATTGGGGTTATTCTTTAACCAAAGGATAAACCTATTTTTGCGCATCATTGATACTTCATGTTACAGGATATACAGATATTAAATGAAAAGGAGACACGTGCAGGGTTTG
>CAMPJV010000247.1 GCA_946886975.1 uncultured Taibaiella sp.
GTATTTGGCTGTCTTAAGTAATTGAAGTTAAAACTCTTGGACCCCTTCCCGTTAAATGCTGCAAATGCGATATTATTGTGGCAAGGATCTCGAATACTTTAATTGGAAATTAACACTTACACAAAAGAAGAGAAACATGAAGATAGTCTTAGCGTTATCCTTTGTACTTACAACCCTATTTCTTTCACCCGCTTTTGGTCAAGGGAACCAGGAACTAGCCCTGTCTAAGTCTAAGTCTGCGGCAAAGCTTCAAAAGCAAGGCAAAATTGATGACGCTATTAAACTACTATCAGAGGCAAACGAGCTCGACCCGTCTGTGAATAGCTATGCCTATAGCCTCGCAAAATTATACGCCCAAAAAAAGAGCTACAGTAAATCCATCAAAGTGCTTAAGCCGCTCATAAATAGGGACAGCGAAAGTGACAGCTCTTTCCTACTGTTGGGCCAGGCCTACAGAATGGCTGGAAAAACGTCGCTGGCAATAGAGACCTTTGAAAAAGGCCTTCAGGCTTTTGCAGAATCCGGACGATTGTATGAGGAATTGGGCAACATCTATGCTGCTAAAAAGGATGACACCACGGCCCTTAGCTATTACGAAAAAGGCATAGAACTGGATCCAAATTATCCTGGGAACTACTACAGGGCCGCTAAAATCTTCTTCAAGGGAACCGAGAAGGTATGGGGAATGATGTATGGTGAAATTTTTATGAACCTGGAGCGTAAAGGTTTGCGGAATTTTGAGATTAGCCGTCTGATATATACTACCTATAAAAACCAGATTTCCTTCGAGGGACATGAGCGTGAAATGAATATGACTGTTGAACAGTTCATCAAATCCGATGATAAATACGCGGATTTAATGCACCCCTTTGGAGTTGCTGTGTACGAGCCAATTCTCACAGTGGCTATGACCGAAGAAGACAAGATCAATATCTATGCGCTTGACCGGATAAGAAGAAATTTCACGAGCCTGTTTTTCAATGGGGAAGTCTCAAAAAAGTACCCCAATGTACTCTTCGAATATCAGCGGGAGATTCAAAAGGCGGGACACCTTGAAGCTTACAATTTCTGGGTAATGAGAAAAGGCGACGAAAATGGATTCAATATCTGGAAGGCCGCATACAAGCAGAAGTGGGCCGCCTTCGAAAAATGGTTCCCTACATTTCCCTTAATATTGAGCAACGAACACAAGTTATACCGGGCGCTATACAACAAGGATGGTCGTCTAAAATAGCCAATCACTCTGTTAATACAGGTCAGCAGTAATTAGCTTGAGGAACTCAGATCGTGTTTCTTGTGCCTCGAACTGGCCGCTGAAGGCCGATGTTGTTGTCACGCTGTTCTGCTTGGAAACCCCTCTCATCATCATACATAGGTGCTGCGCCTCAATCACCACTGCCACGCCCAGCGGATTCAATGTTTCCTGGATGGCATCCAGTATCTGGTGGGTCATTCGCTCCTGCACTTGCAGGCGACGCGAGAAACAATCCACAACCCTTGCCAGCTTACTTAAGCCGGTAATATATCCGTTTGGTATATAAGCGATGTGGGCTTTACCAAAGAATGGTAGCATGTGATGCTCACACATAGAGTATAACTCTATGCTTTTGACAATGACCATCTCACTATAAGCCTCCGTAAATTTTGCTGAATTCAGAATGGCATGGGCATCCATTTCATAACCTTGAGTCATGTAAAGCATTGCTTTTGCAATGCGTTCAGGAGTCTTCAGCAGGCCCTCCCTCGAGGGATCTTCACCAATATTCTCGATAATCGCCGCGTAGCTGTCAGCTAGCTTTTCCGTCAGCTCCGGATTAAAAATTTCTTGCTTATTATACCCCACCGGAGAAAATATTTGAGTTGTCATCTATATCCATTTATCAATAGATAAATGAACCGGGAAAAAGTTACAGTCCAGTACTAACCAAAGTACTCTACATATATCCTCGGTGTCTCGTAGAGTTTTACGGCATGGAGTTTGGCCCCGTTACTTTCAATGTGAGGATTAAGCTCATTCCAGATCCCTATAGCAAAATTCTCTGCACTGGTGAACCTGCCCTTCATAAAATCCACATCCATGTTAAGGTTCCTGTGATCTACCTTTTCTATAATAACATCCTTTATGAGATCTCCGAGCGTTTTTGCATTGAAAATGAACCCCGTCTCAGGATTAGGCTCACCTTTAAGTGTGACGTGAAGCTCATAGTTGTGGCCATGCCAGTTAGCGTTAGCGCATTTACCGAAGACCTCAACGTTCTTCTCTTCACTCCAATGCTCATTAAACAAACGATGTGCTGCATTAAAATGCTCAACACGTGTCAGATAAACCATTACATTCAATTATATTGCAAAAGTACCCCCTCAATGTGGTTTCACAAAAATAAGAGTATGTCCCCGCGATGAACATCCTTCTGATAGCCGCAACGAGCGCTGAGATAGCTCCTTTGACAGAATACCTGCCAAAGAACTGGACTACGAGTCAGGAAGGGACCTTCGTCAAGGCAGATATTCGGCTAAGTCTGTTAATCACAGGTGTCGGAATGGTCTCAACGGCTTACCATCTGACCAAGGCGCTCAGCAATCATACATATGACCTTGTCCTTCTCTTAGGCATTGGAGGGAGTTTCGACAGGAATATTCCCTTGGGAGACGTTGTGTTCGTTACCACGGAACGGTATGGTGATATGGGATCAGAGGACCACTACAACTTTCTAGACGTATTCGAACTTGGCCTGGAGCAGCTTCATCAGCCCCCGTTCTCAGGCGGCATACTCCCTAATGCATTACAAAACCTCCCGGTTCCTATCGGATTGCCCGAAGTGGCTGGGATATCGATTAACACCGTGGCAGGCACGTCCTTCACTGCTGATGCCCGCGAGAATAAATATGGACCTCAGGTCGAAAGTATGGAAGGGGCGGCTTTCCACTATGTCTGTCTGTTGGAAAGCCTGCCGTTTGCCCAGGTAAGAGCAATATCCAATTATGTGGAAGCGCGAGACAAGAGTAAATGGCAAATACCGGATGCCGTTCAGAGCCTTAACCAGTGGGCGATATCATTCCTCGAAGGCTTGCCATCGTCATAAATTGTGCTGGCATTAGGACCATTGATGGTAAATTGCCTCCTGTTAGGTTATGAAACTCACTCTGGGATTTAGTCCCTGTCCAAACGACACTTTTATCTTCGACGCCATGGCAAATGGCAAAGTCGATACTAAGGGCATCACCTTCCGTTATATTCTCGAAGATGTGGAAACGCTGAATCACTGGGCGTCAGAGGGAAAGCTGGATATTACAAAGCTTAGCTATAATGCATTCCTGCATACCGTTGATCAATATGCACTGCTACGTTCGGGAAGCGCTTTGGGACAAGGCGTTGGCCCTTTGGTGGTGGCAAAAGAAGAGTTAGATCTCTCCAGGCTCTCTAGCTATAGGATTGCTATCCCAGGTGTGCAAACAACTGCCAATCTCTTGTTCACGCTTGCCTTCCCTGAGGTAAAGAACAAACAGGAACTGGTCTTTAACCAGATTGAAGCAGCAGTCCTGAGCGGCGACTTCGACGCAGGCCTTGTAATCCATGAAAGCAGATTTACGTACCAGCAAAAAGGACTAAAGAAGCTAATGGATATGGGGGATTGGTGGGAGCAAACGATGAAGGTACCTATTCCACTGGGAGGCATCGTCATCAAAAGAAACCTCGGGTCTGAGCTTGCCGCCACCATCGATCAAATAATCAAGGACAGTCTGCGGTATGCATGGAACCAATACCCGACTCTCTCGTCCTTCGTAATCGACCATTCTCAGGAAATGGAGGAGGAAGTAATGAGTAGCCACATCCAGCTTTATGTCAATAAATATACAGAGGACCTGGGGGAAGAGGGAACTGACGCTGTGAATACTTTGTTTCTGCAGGCTGCAAAAGCAGGAATGGTCAGTGCTAATACAAATTCATCAATCTTCTACTAACTCATACAACTCCGGCAGGTTCCTTCCCAGGCCATCATAGTCGAGCCCATAGCCTAAGACAAACTTATCTGCTATCTCAAATCCGCAGTAGTCAGTGGTAATTTCATACTGCAGTGCATCCGGTTTACAGAGCAGCGCTGCTATCTTAAATGATGCCGGGTGACGGCTTAGTATTTCAGGGATAAAGGAGTTCAGGGTTTTGCCCGTGTCTACTATATCCTCCAGCAATACCACGTGACGGTTATGCAGATTTTCTTCCATGCCGATCGCGGTCACAACATTCCCGGTAGAAGAGGTTCCTTTATAGGAGGCAAGTTTAATAAATGATATCTCTGCCTCTATTGTAAGCGACCGAAAAAGGTCCGCGGCAAAAATGAATGAGCCATTCAGAACAGCCACAAATAATGGGCGCAAGCCATTGTAG
>CAMPJV010000248.1 GCA_946886975.1 uncultured Taibaiella sp.
GGAGCAGCCAGAAGAGCCGAAGCTAACTGATCGGGAACTCGAAATATTAAAGCTCATCTCGCAGGAATACAGCAACGCGCAGATCGCCAATACACTATTCATTAGTGAAAGAACAGTGGAAACTCACAGGAAGAATATGCTCCGTAAGACGAGTAACAAAACTATTGTGGGCTTGCTGAAGTATGCTTTAGAGAGGCAGATTATCTAATCAATTATCCGTGCTGCTACGGATGCTAATATACCCTTACAGTGGTATTCCAACCGGGTTTACGCTTAATAGCTTTGTGAACCAGATGGTCATCAGCTTCGGATGGGTGATCTGCGTCTCACAACTTTCATGAATCTTTCATAACGTTAGAGGGTGGATTTTAATCCACGCAGTGGGATCTTTCGTGGTCCCGCTGCCACTCTATACCGTCACTTGGGGGCCAGCAGGAGCTTTCATGATCTTCAGGCTTGGCTGCGTAGCAGCACTATCCTTTCTCTCAGTTTCTTTCTCAGCAGTATTGCACGAAAACATGGTAACAAGCACAAGTACCGAAGTCACAATGAATACTATTAAATAATTCTTCCACCACATAACCAGTCAATTTTATATTACCACATTTCTATTTCGCTATTACTAAGTAAAGATTGTACCAACCCCCGCCGGGAACCAAAAAGAATTGCTAAAGAGACAAATTTATTTTTATCCACTCTGCAAATCGCACGATATGAACCTTTTTGCGCCTGGGCAAAAAACGGGAACTCCTAAAAGGTGTCTTTTAGGAGTTCCCAAATTACCATCATCCGGTTGTTTATTCCTTATCCTCTCCCTTCGCCAGTTGCAGAAAGTAGTCATTAGTTCTCTTCCCCCAATAAGGCCTGGTAATATCATCCGTACCCTCTTTGGCAAATAGCTCGTCGGCCTTTTCTAAGTAAGGCAGAGCCGCCTTCTTACCTCCGCCAAACATCTTGGGTGTATGATACTTACTAAGTCCCTGCAGGTGATATATCCGGGGGTTGTTCGCATTGAGTTCCTTAGCCTTCGAAAGGTTCTCTTCAAATATCTTTCCGTACTTCTGCCATCTTGCCTGGGGCTTCACCGCCATTCTCGCATTGGCAAGCATAGCCGCTAATACATAAGTTTCATCATTGTCTTTCTTCAGTAGGGCCACTGCTTCTTCCAGTTCCCTTTCTGCCTCATCCAGGTAAGCATCACGCTTCGCTTCATCAGTCTCTTGATATGATAATGCTGCCTTACTGTATGCATTATAATAATGGGCAGCCCACTCGTTAGTCCACTTCTTGCTTATCAGTCCAATCTTATTACTGTACTCCATTTTCTGAGGTAACTCGTGCGTGCTCTCAAAGGCATTGAAGTTCTTACTGAGCAGTTCTTTAAAGTCCTGCGCAATTGAGTTTGGGATATACACGAGTGCTGCTGCTGCAATCATGAGAATTATTCTCTTCATCATTTATGGTTTTAACTGGTTAATTTATAGTTCGTCCTTTTCAAATTTGCTTAGCGACATATTGATCCCTACAAAGAAAGATCTGTACAGAGCTGGTACTATAGGAGTACGGATGTTATTCTTATCGTACCGGTAGCCGAATACGTTCTTGTGGTTGGTTATGTTGTCCACCCCTGCATAGAATACCGTAAACCACTTCCCAATACTCCGCAGGTGATTGATCGTAAAGGAAAGGTTATGATATTCTGGTGCTCTATCCGCAAGGAAGCTGGGGTTCATCATATCGTAGTAAGGCCTTCCGCTGGCATAGCTATAGGTACTGTTTATCTGTGTTTGTATTTTATCGATCCAGTACTTTGTTACTATGTTTAAATTGTGGTCTGAGATAAACTCCGGCGTTACCTGGTCTATATAATTCTTGTAAAGCCTTCTTGTATCTATGTAGCTGTAAGATATCCAGTAGTCCATATTCTTCACGGTCTTCTTATCTCTCCAGAATAGCTCTGCACCTGTGGCATACCCATACCCGTTATTGTCTATAGTGCTGATCTTTCCTTCGTTTAGGCCTCCTTCAATTGAGCGGTTAGGGTTGTAAGAGCTATTAGTATGCTCTCGTACAAGGCTGCTGTAGTCCTTATAATATCCTTCCACCCTCAGCGTTCTGTCGCTTCTTTGCAGCTGATAGTTGGCTATGTAGTGTATTGCCCGCTGATAGTTAAACTTCATGTTATACTTCTCCACAAGATATAGGTAGCTATAGTCTGGGTTCTGGTAAAATATACCACTCGCCAGGGACACCTGTGCTCCTTTACCAGCTTTGACGGCCAGCGCAAGACGCGGAGCAATAGCGTCCTTTCCCAATAACTCAGTATGCTCATATCTTATGCCTGGTTTCAATGCGAGCCAATATACAGGTGTCCATTCAGCCTCAGCATATCCGGCGTACTGCGTTTCCTTAAACATACTTTTATAGATACTGAAGCTGCTGTTCACATCATAATACTGTATTTCCGTTCCTGCCAGTAAGCTGATCCTGCTGGTCATAAAATACTTGCCCTCCAGCCTCACCTGCGAGCGTTGATCCTTTCTGATGGTAGGTATTCCGTTGTAGCTGGCATCGTCCTTGTTGTAACTATAAGCCGCAGCAGAGTACAGCATGAACTTGTTGTTCAGTGTCTGCTTGTAGGATATATTCAGGTTATAGTTGTTGTTCTTCAGGTCATACCGTACAGGGTTGTTTATCGAATCCGGCACTTCCACCCCGCTCGTAAACTGCGTCCCGGCAAACGACACTTTTATTAGCCCTTTGTTGTTTACCTGCCAGGCATACCTTGCAGATCCTCCAAATCCTTCTGGTACGTCGTAGTAGTTCACGTTCGTCTTCACCAGGCCATAGAAAGGCGAGAGATTAGTATAGTTCGCAGTAATATCTCCGCCACTCTTCTTCCATAGCTTGCTTCCGCTTGCGTAAATGCCGGCCATATTGATGCCCAAATTAACGTTGCTCTTCTCCGGCAGGTCAAGGCTGTTCATCTCCAGCACAGACGATAGCGCCTGCCCATATCTGGCACTATATCCTCCGCTGCTGAAGGAAACTCCCTTATACTGAAAAGCCCCAAACCTGCTCCTCGTGGCCACACCAGGAGGGCCACTGAAGAAGGCGTTCTGTATCACCAGCCCATCTACTATAAATGCTGCCTCACTCGCATCTCCCCCTCTAACGAACATACCATTTTCTGTCCCCTGCTTCTGTGTTCCCGGCAGCGTCTCTATAGCCTTCACCACATCGGCCATAGTGCCTGCCGTTGTCACAATGTCCAGCGGCTTCAGCACGGTTTTGTCTTTATCGTTGCTCGCCTCAAAAGCCCCCGCTGTTATGGTTACTTCTTCAAGGCTCTTGGCTGTGTTCTTGATAGTAAGGGAAATATCACTGATGTCAGCGCTCACATTCACTTGTTTGCCTGCGTTAGAATAGCCCACGGCAGATACCACCAGCGTCTGCGTCCCCGATTCAGTCGTCTTAAACCTGAAGGCTCCCGAAGAGTCAGTAGATCCGCCGTCGAGTGTATTATCCAGGTACACGCTCGCACCCACCACAGGTTTGCCTTTCTCGTCAGTTATTTTCCCGCTCAGGGTCACTTGCCCCACTGCAGTGAAACCAAAAAGAATAAGAATGATTGTAAAGATTCGGCCCATTAAATATTAATTATCCTTCAAAATTAACGCTCGGCTCCCACCCTGTAAAGAGTTATTCGGTGAATGGCGTCATTTAATCGGTAAACAACGGTTTTCCGTCGGTGAATGGAGGATCAATTGCTCAGCTGTATGGCCTGGAATTTATAGCTCTTGGGTAAATACCTGCTATGCCCGAAGGTCCCTCCATTGTCATCTTGAAAGAAGCCGTGCAAGTCTTTAAAGGCAAAAAGGTGCTGAGTGCCACAGGCAACCTGAAGACCTTCGATCTGAGTCTTATCCAGGGCAAAAAACTCATTGATTTCAAGAGCTGGGGCAAGCATTTTCTCATCTGCTTTAAAGACCTCACCATACGTGTTCACTTCCTCATGTTTGGCTCTTATACTATTAATGAGCGTAAGGACCGCGACCCCCGCCTCAGCCTCTCCTTTGCCAATGGCGAGATAAATTTCTATTCCTGTGCCATCCGCCTGCTCGAAGCCCCACCGGATGACATCTACGACTGGACAGCCGATGTGATGAATGAGCATTGGGATGAAAAAGCTGCCATAAGGAAGCTGAAGAAAATGCCCGAAACCCTCGTCTGTGATGCCCTCCTCGACCAGAACATCTTTGCCGGCGTAGGAAATATCATAAAGAACGAAGTCCTCTTTCGTATCAAGGTTCATCCGCAAAGT
>CAMPJV010000249.1 GCA_946886975.1 uncultured Taibaiella sp.
CTTTTGCACCACGAATCAATATTAAGGGAAGCGCGTTTTTACTTCACCTTATAATTCTTCGGTATAGAGAATGGCACCTCTACCGGCTGATCGAACACGGGGTTATTGAAGTTCATGTCGAGTTTATATTGGTCGCCATCATTGATCACAAGCACGTCCCGGTTCATGGCAAACTTCCGGCTATTGACGGTTTCATAGTTCATGAATTGGATAAGTCCTGTCATGAGGTTAGGACCAGTGGACCTTAGCTGGAGCGACTTGATCGTACTGTCGGCTTTGGTATATGTTATCTGCTCTATTACATTTGGCTCCTCCACCTGAAGGGATAAAAGACCGCCCATATCTGTTGCGTCCGTAAGCGTGCCGCCTGTTCTGAGTACATTGCCAATAATAAGGTTCTGAAGAATACTAAAGTCTACAGGCGCTGGTAAGACTTTTCCCGCTTCTGCCAGGGGCATAATTGTCACTTCTTTTTCCAGGTAGTTGAGGAGCTTAAAGGTGTCTGGTGTGACATACAATCTGGCCACTTGCACTATACCCCCCAAAGCAGTTACTGACACCCATATTACCTTATCCTTTATGATCCTGATGTGCGATGTAAACTCCTGCTTCTGTCCTTTGCCTTCATAGTGCATTTTCGCTTTGCCACTGAACGTGGTGAACTGCAGTCGATTGTTTAGAAGGGGGGCAAACGAAGCTATGTAGGTGCGCTTTGCTTCGTCCAGTTGTTTGGAGTTGTTAGCTGAATCTATTCTGGCCTGGTCTACCGGATTGGCAATAATGGTGCTATCTGCAGGGCCGGACTTTCTTGATCCTTTTCTGAATATGGTGCAGGAGGATACGGAGGCAATAAATACCAACAGCAAGAAACCGCACATAACCCGCTTACTCATAGATCTTCCTGTCTTGTATTTTCTTATCAATCTGTGTATTCTCTGTCCCTTTCTCCTTAGCCTTTTTCCAGTTCTCGACGGCTTTATTTGCATCACCAAGCTTAAAGTATATGTCCCCAAGGTGTTCCCATAGCGTACCGTCTGCTTCGGGATTAGCCTTCAGGGCATCTTCAATGTACTTCTTAGCACCCTCGTATTTGCCTTGCTTGTATAGTATCCATCCGTAAGTATCGAGAAATGTGGCCTCCCCCGGACGCAGTTCCAGTGATTCCTTGCTCATCTTCTCAGCGTCATCCAGCCTTATGCCTCTCTCCGAAAGATAATAGGCGTAGTTGTTGAGCACAGTAGGATTCTTTGGGTTCAGGCGCAGGGACTTCTCATAGCTGCTGTCAGACTGCTTGTGGTCCTTAGTTGTATTATATATATCCCCCAGCGAAGAATACATATCAGACAATAAGGCTGCGTTATCTTCCGGCTGCAGGTCAATGGCCCTGTTTATAGACTTTATCGCTGCCGGGTAAGACTTCTTATTAAAGTGCCCGATACCGTTCAGGTAATGCACCATCGCCTGGTTGGGGAAGTAGCGCATCGCTTTTTCGCTATACTTGATGAGCGAATCGGCATCTTTCCTGTCAGTATAGGTAAACATCAGACGCTGCCATACATTAAACCTGGCAGGGTCAATAGCCAGCGCTTTCTTAAATTGCTCCACAGCTCTGGCGGTACTATCATTCTCCAGGAGCACTTCTCCAAACAGTGTAAGTATCTGCGGATTTTCGGGATGCTGCGCGGCAAGCTGCTCTGTTATGCCCAGGCTTTCCTTTTTCCTCACAGAGTCGGCATTTAGCTCCTGCAGGTAGCTGAACAGAATGGTAGTCTGTGTTTCATCATCAAACTCTCTGTTCAGAATGGCTTTCCTGATGTATTCATCGTACTTCGCCATGTCTTTCTTCTTCCTGTAGTATTCCGCCAGCCCATACTGTATGCTGGGATCATTAGGGAAGTCCTTCAATGCCTTCTGGTATATCTCAATAGCTTTATCCCCCTGGTTGTTGCTCTCATACAGGTCTGCAAGATTTGCATAGTACCGTCCTTCCCGGGGGTTCTGATCAATGAGCTGCTTCGCTACCTTCACGGCTCCTTCCAGGTCGTTCATCCTGAGATGCAACTGCTGCTTTTGCATCAGTATCACTTCTTCGCTGCCAATTCTCTGTATAAGCTGGTCCAGCAATGCGATCGCTCCTTTGTAGTCGCCCGCCTTCTCCGATAGCCGCGCTGCATTGAACAGGTAGTCTTTGTTATATTTCTGCTTTTGCGCTAATGCACTAAATACCGCAGCCGCTTCCTTCACTTTGTTCTGCCCCTCCAGTATTTCCCCATAGGCCACCTGGTACCACGCATTTTCGCCATCAAGCTCTATTGCTTTTTTGATGAGCTGCTCTGCCTGGTCCAGCTTCTTCTGCTTCCTGCTTAGCTGAGCAAGGTCATAGTAGGGTGCCGGCTCCTGTGGCTTTTCCTTTATCACCTGCCTCAACAACTCCTCCTCCTGCTTGGTATCGTTAAGCATTCTGGCCTTTATTGCGTCTACGTAAAGGGCATCGGTCATGGCGCCCTTCATGGCAGCATTTGGTACGACGGAAAACTCCTGAGCAACAGCAATAGAGCTAGTACACCCGATTAACAGTGCAGTAAATAGGCAGGTCTTGAGGTAGAAGATCATAGTTGTGTAGAAAAGTCTCCGAGGCTGATTTCCACAGACTTATCAGTGTAAATTACATTTTTACCTAGTAAGGAGTTATGAAGACGGGCATTTTTAACAATACTGTGAGCCTGGACGATGCTTTCTGTTATCCGGCTGTCTTCTACCATCACACCCTCCTCCAGGGACACATTCGGACCTATCACGGAGTTCGTTATCTGCACGTTCTTCCCTATATAGCATGGTGGTATGATCACGCTATTTTCGAGCTTCACCGTAGTAGAAACCAGCTCTTCACTGTCTTGCTTTATGTTCAGCACACGGCTATTGGTGCTTACCGTCGCGTCCTTATTACCGCAGTCCAGCCATTCCTCCACCTCGTCGGTATAGAACTTCATACCATTCTTCAGCATATGGTCCATGGCGTCCGTTATCTGGTACTCGCCTTTTTGCTTAATATCTTTATCCAGCAGGCGCTGCAGCTCCTTCTTCAGATTCTCTCCGTCCTTAAAGTAGTACACGCCTATAATGGCCTGGTCAGACACAAATTCCTGTGGTTTCTCCACAAAGGCTTCTATCTGGTTGTCCTTGTTCAGCTTCACTACTCCAAAAGCAGAAGGGTCTTCCACTTTCTGGGTCCAGATTATAGCATCCTTCTCCTTGTCAATGCTAAACGTTGCTTTGAAGAGGGTATCTGCAAAAGCAATGAACACATTGCCCTTCAGCGCCGCGGAGGCCGACAGTATCGCATGTGCGGTTCCGAGGGCTTCTTTCTGGTAATAGATCTTACCTTTTGCTCCGAGCTGCGTTGCTATCTCCACCAGGTGTTCTTCCACCTCCTGCCCAAAGCTGGGAGCAATAATGAAGGCTATCTCTCCTACTTTCCCGTCAGCGGTCCTGACAATGTCTTCCACCAGCCTGTGTACGATACTCTTTCCTGCTATTGGCAATAATGGTTTGGGTGTGGTCAGCGTATGCGGCCTCATCCTCTTACCCATACCTGCCATTGGAATAATTATGTTCATCTGTTCAGTGTTATATGTTTATTGTTAGTGTACTCCCGAATGGCCAAAGCCCCCGGCGCCCCGTTCTGTTTCTTCCAGGCTGTCTACAAGTTCCCACGCAATCCGCTCATACTTGCTCACCACCATCTGTGCTATCCTTTCACCATCCTGAATCTCCTGCTCCTCATTGGAGAGGTTGATCACCGCCACCATGATCTCTCCCCGGTAGTCGGCATCTATAGTTCCCGGCGAATTGACCATTGTAATACCCTTCTTAATAGCCATGCCACTGCGGGGCCTTATCTGGGCTTCGTATCCTTCCGGCAATGATATATACAAACCAGTTGGTATCAGTTTCCGCTCCAATGGCTGCAGGCGCACTGGTTCACTGAGCCATGCCCGCAGGTCCAGTCCGGCAGCTCCCGCCGTCTGGTATTCCGGTAAGGAATGAGGGGATTTATTAATAACTGCAACCCTGATATTCATCGAGGCGCAAAGGTAAAGAATGATGTATACTAATTGGTACTTTCTCCCCATGGCTGCAGGTCCCTGGTCCAGAGTACTCCCGTGCCTGCTATACCGGCCGACATATTGCTCTAAAATGACCTGCGTATGCTTTTTCTATGCTTTCACTATGCTTTGTCTATGCTTTGTCTATGCTTCATCCATGCTTTTCCAGTGCTGCTCCCCCGCTCT
>CAMPJV010000250.1 GCA_946886975.1 uncultured Taibaiella sp.
GTTATCTTTCCTTTATTAGGGAAATCGCCGATTTCCCCACTCGTAGGATCAACCGCACCGACTGTTACGTTGGAAATAACTGACTTAACTATGGATGTTCTCTTGCCGGTTTCGTCCTTTAGTGCCTCATTTACATTCTTCTCAAGCTTTGCCAGGACCTCATTTGTATATGCCTGGTCTGTTCCAACTGGCATATTAAGATAGACATAAGTGAAGTTGGGCTGCTGCACAGGAAAGAATAGTGGCGCCTTCCCCCGAATCGTCAGCAGTACGACTGCAAATACCAGCAAGCCAAAAGTCATAAGCATCACCTTACCAGGATTGGCGAGAGCCAGCTTAAGCCATTTAGTATACCAGTTCTGAAATGCAGGCCATGCTCTTGTCTGAAAGGAGTGTATCCACTTAGAGAAGACAAACTTTTCCAGAAGAACAAACAAGTAAATGAACAAGATAAAGTTACCCATTCCCCATGCCTGAAACACATAACATATGAGCGTCAGAGACAAAAAGATGATCATTGTAACCTTGTCTTTCTTCAACCACCTTCTCCTGCTATTCGGATTCTCCTTGTCATGAGGTTTCATAAAATCAACCGCAAACACAGGATTAATGATATACGCGACGAGCAAAGAAGCTATAAGCGTAATAATGAGGGT
Source organism: uncultured Taibaiella sp. (assembly GCA_946886975.1). The sequence continues at coordinate 657 of CAMPJV010000250.1, forward strand.
GATCGGCAGGTAGAACATAAATTCGCCAATCAGCCCTTTCCAGAATGCCAGTGGAATGAAAGGCATAAGAGTAGTAATTGTACCGGTAAGGACCGGAAGAAATACTTCACTCGTAGCTGCTTTAGCTGCGGTTTTTATCGGCACCTTCCCGTTGTCGTATATCCGGTGGGTGTTTTCAATAACCACGATCGCATCATCTACCACGATTCCTAAAGCAAGCAGGAAGGAGAAAAGCACGATCATATTAAGCGTAAAGCCTATGCCGGGCATTACGAGGAAGGCTATAGCGCATGAAAGAGGTACAGACATAGCGACGAACAAGGCATTCGTCACACCCATGAAGAACATAAGAATGATCGTAACAAGCACAAATCCTATGATGATGGTATTCACAAGATCATGGACCGTAGTCCTTGTTCTTTCACTTTGGTCGCCGGTGATTACGATGTGAAGATCTTTTGGCAATTCATCCTTTTGCATTGTTTCAAGCAACGCCATGATCTTATCAGAAGCCTCTATCAGGTTTTTGCCAGACGCTTTAATTACGTTAAGTGTAATTACATTTTCCCCATTGAGACGGGCAAAGCTTGCCTGCTCTTCGAAGCTGTCTTCTATACTTGCAATATCCCTCAGGTAGATTGCCCCGCCCTGCTGGTTCTTAACTATTATGTTTCCTATCTGTTCCGCACTCTTAAATTCATTCTTTATGCTAAGGATACGCTTCTGATTGTTCATAGAAACCTGTCCCGCCGTAGCAGATACGTTCTCGGAAGCCACAGCTCTTTCAATATCATCGAAAGTCAGATTACTTGCCTGCATTCTGAAGAGGTCGACATTGATCTGTATTTCTCTTTCGAGGGCACCAACCATATCGACACGCTTAATCTCCTTCAACTCTTCTATTTCATCCTGGATCTGATCGGCATACTTTTTCAGGCGGTTCAGGTCGTAATTCCCTGATATATTCACATACAAGATCGGCAGCTCGGAAAGGTCAATGTCTTTGACTTCCGGCTCATTTGGTAAATTATTCGGGAGGTCTACTCTCGCTTTATCAACCGCGTCCTTTACATCCTCTTTAGCTTTATCAACTTTTACATCTGTATTAAACTCAACGATAACTACAGAGAAATCCTGGAATGAATTGCTTGTTACCTTTTTTACACCTGTTAAGTTTTTAACCTGCTTCTCAATGGGTTTGGTAACAAGGTTCTCCATGTTCTCCGGTGAAGTCCCTGGATTGAAGGTTTGAACAATAATCTGAGCAATCTTTATCTCGGGGAAGCTTTCCTTCGGAAGATTGAGGTATGTCATCAATCCAGCCAGGGTAATGATGATCGTAATTATATATACAGCTGTACGATTGTCAATCGCCCAGCTTGACGGCTTAAATTCTTTGAACTTATCTTTCATAAATATTGGGTTATTCTCCTTTGTGAAAAGCAGAACTATTTTATGGCAATCCTTTCTCCATTATCGAGCTCCTGAAATCCTGCAGTTATCACGCGGTCACCTGGCTTTAACCCACCGAGTATTTCCACCATCCCATTTGAGTTCTTGCCGGTCTGCACAACTACAGCGCGTGCCTTATTTCCATCGGCGACATAGAGCATATCACCCTCAGCAGTCTTTTGAATTACATACACCGGAACAACAAGTGCATCTGCGTTTTCATAGTTGGCAATTTTCATCTTGCAGGACATGTTTGGATGCAGTCTACTATTAGATGGCAGCTTAATTTCTACAGAAAATGACCTGGAGATCGGATCTACCGCCTGAGAGACATAGCTAATCTTAGTTTTCATGGAGTCATTGAGGTCGGGAAAGATCAATGTGACGTCATTTCCCTTCTGTACCTTTCCAAGATAGTTCTCACCAATGCTAGCAATCGCCTTAAGCTTGTCCTTGCTGACGACCCGTATGCCCGATGTGCCGGGGCTCGCTACATCTCCCGCTTTGATATTGACCTGGTCAACTACTCCTGAGATAGGAGACTTAATTATGTACATGTTTCTTTGTGCTACCAATGCCTGCTTTTGAGCCAACGCACTTTCATACTGCGCTTTGGCCTGCAGGAGCTGTACCTGGGTGCCGATATTCTGGGCCCAGAGTTTCTGCTGCTTATCGTAAAGCTGCCTAAGCAGTGTGAGTTGTGCCTCCTGTGCTTTAATCTGCGACTCTACCGCTCCTGCGTCAAGAACGGCCAATGTCTGGCCTTTGCCGACCCTCTGCCCAGGCTGCACCGTTATCCGTCGAACAACCCCTGGTGCCTGCGGAGTGGCCAATACATTTTCATCTCCGGTAATCTGAGCCTGCACTTCCACGTATGCGTTAAAGGAAGCAGCGGAGAGCGTCATTACAGAGACAGGGGTGGCTTTAGTTGAATCCCCTTTGCTGGCTTCAACCTCGAGCGACGCTATTTTCTGATCAAGTTCAGCTCTTTGCTTTTTAAGCTTTATTAGTTCTTCTGTTTTGTTTTCTGTTTTGCTACCGCATGATGCGATGATCAGAGTAGCTAATATCAGATAAAGAGTGTTTTTCATACAGTTTAATGAGTCGTTTACTTATTGAATTAGTCCTAATGATTTCTGAAGATCTATTCTTGCTGTTATTACATCGTAAAGAGAAGTGAAGTAGTTCGTCTGAGCTTCCTTTAGCGCGGACTCTGCGTTCATCACTTCCAAGCTCGAACCTACTCCCTCTTTGTATTTCACTCGTGCTGTGTTATATACTGACTCCGCAAGCTCCATATTGCTCCGCTGGTTTGCCAGAGCGAGTACATTGTTGCTTAGATTTATTCTAGCGTTTTCGTTTTCTAACGTAAGGGCCTGCTTTAGGTTTTCAATATCGTTATTGGTTTTCTCTAGAGTGAATTCGGCCTGTTTACGTTTGTTTCGCCTTTGAAAACCATCAAAGATTGGGACGTTGAGATTTACGCCAAGGAGCGCTGATTTCTGCCAATCACCACCTGGCTGAAACAGCCGATCAGCATTGTAAAGCGTATAACCATAGTTGCCAAACATTGATAGCGTGGGCAGCCAACCCAGCTTATATCTTTTAATGTCGTACGTGTGCAGCATTCTCTGGGCCTGAAGTAACTGGAATTCATTTCTGCTACCGAAGTCCAGATCCTGAGTCAAAATATCGTTAGCAAGAGTTTGATCAGTGAGGGTATCGCTGAGCACTATGTCCTCTTCGAGCGGCATTCCCATACTAAACTTCAAAGACAGATACGCCAGACGGATCATTTGATTGATCTTTATCTTCTGTGTTTTAAGATTGTTTAGCGTAACAGTAATTCTGTCAACATCAATCTTTTCGGCTAGTCCGTTTTTGTATATTTCGTTGGTTTCAAACTGCATTAACTCAATTCTCGTAATGTTCTGATCGATGAGTTGCTGCTGTTTTTCCGCAATGAGTATGTTGTAATATGCTTTGCTTACCCCAACTTTTACATCCTGGATTGTGAGGTCTACATTCTTGGCAGCCAATTCTTCCAAAACTTTTCTCGCCTGCAGGGCTACCATGACAGAGGGGTCAAAAAGAATTTGAGAAGCCTCAAACGTTGCAGTGGTCGTCCACTTAGGCTGA